>JAFRHT010000134.1 GCA_017433125.1 Solobacterium sp. | reverse complement strand
TTCCCGGCTTCGGCCAGATCCCGCAGCCGCACAAACAGCTGGGCAATCAGGCTTTCATAACTGCGGGCAATCGGGTGGTAATACACCTGCCAGTACATATGATAGCGGGCCATGATGTAGTATTCCACGGCATAGACACCGCTTTCCTTGACCACCAGGCGGTTATCGCTGACCCGCAGGGTCCGCAGCAGCCGTTCGAGGTCAAACACCCCGTATTTTGTGCCGGTGAAATAGGCATCCCGCAGCAGATAGTCCATCCGGTCCGCGTCCAGCTGGGCACTGACCAGCTGCGGCAGGATCGGGTTGGGGCTGCGGTGACGGATCACGTCAGCCACATCTTTGGCCAGGCCCGGCACGCAACCTTCCAGATAGCCGTGCAGTTCAGGATCCTGTTCGATGATCTCACAGGTATATTCTTCATGGGAAGCCGGCGTCACCGCCTCAAACGCGTGGGAATACGGGCCGTGGCCGATATCGTGCATCAGCCCCGCCAGCATGACCGTGACCTTCTCCCGCTCCGTCAGACTGCCGGCCAGGTCCTGCACTTCCGTCACCATCCGCCGGACAATCTCATAGACGCCCAGGGAGTGCTGGAAACGGGAATGATCCGCCGCATGGTAGACCATGTGCGCCCCGCCCAGCTGCCGGATCCGCCGCAGCCGCTGCATCCACCGGGAGTTGATGCACTGCCAGATCACTTCATATTCCACATGGATGTACCCGTGCACCGGGTCCCGGAGCACCTTGACTTCATCTGTTTTTCTGAACATTGTCTTCCTCCAGCAGGACCACAGCCTGGCACAGCACCCCTTCGCCGTGACCGATGAAACCCATCTTCTCCCCGCGGGTCGCCTTGACGCTGACCCGGCTGACATCACACTGCAGATTAGCCGCGATATTGGCCCGCATCGTTTCGATATGGGGGGCCATCTTCGGCTTTTCAATCAGGATCAGGCTGTCCACGTTGCCGATGACATAGCCCCGCGCCCGCATCAGTTTCACGACCTCCCGCAGGATGAACCGGGAGTCCGCACCTTTCCACTGCGGGTCGGTATCCGGGAACCAGTGCCCCAGGTCCCCCAGGGCCAGGGCCCCGAGAATCGCCTCTGCCACCGCGTGCAGCAGGCAGTCCGCGTCACTGTGGCCGGCCAGCCCCAGTTCAAAGGGAATATGTACACCGCCGAGAATCAGTTCTCTTCCCGGGACAAGCTGATGAATATCCGTTGATTGTCCGATCCGCATAGTCTGTTCTTCTTTCTGTATCTTCATGTTAGCAGAAAAAAACCGCGCCTTACAGTGCGGCTTTCTCTTCTTCCTGCCGCAGCCAGCCGGACAGGAAATAGTATCCCGACGTGATCACAAAACACAGCACCCAGGTCAGCGAGAAGCACCAGCCGATGATGGAAATATCATGGCTGCAGCGCACCGCCACGGCCAGATAGACCTGCCGCATGACAACCATGCCGGCAATGGAGGAGATCATCTGCACGAAGCTGCGGCCCGAAGCCCGCAGGGCGCCCGAGTAGATATGGTGGACCGCCAGGAAAATATAGAACGGCGCCATGATCCGCAGGATAATCGATCCGGCCCGGATTACTTCCGCGTCATCGGTAAACAGCCCGATCAGCGTCCCGGCATTGATATATTCAAAAGCGCCGACAGCCACCACGATGGAACAGGACAGGACCAGGCCTGCCCGGACCCCGGCCTTAACCCGGTCAATCCGCCCGGCCCCGAGGTTCTGGCCGCAGAATGTCGCCATCGTCATGCCGAGGTTGTAAATCGGCATGGTCAGGAAGGCATCCACCTTGCCGGAAGCGGTATAACCCGCCACCGCCGCCGAGCCGAAGCCGTTGATATAGCCCATGACCACCAGATTTGAGATGGACACCACGAAACCCTGCAGGGCCGAAGGCACACCGATGCGGATGACTTCCTTCAGCACCGGCAGATCAATCCGCACCTCCCGGAGGTTCAGGCGGAATTCCCGTTCAGTTATCATCATCTCCCGCATGACCAGGCACATCGAAATGAATTCACTGAGGATTGTCGCGTAAGCCGCCCCGCTGACCCCGAGATTCATATACCGTACCAGGATAATATCCAGCACGATATTGAATACCGAAGTAATCATCAGGTAATAGAGCGGATGGCGGGAATCCCCGGTAGCCTGCAGCACCCCGGTGCCGACATTGTACATGACCAGCGAAATGACGCCGGCAAAGAAGATCGTCAGATAGGTCTTGGCCTGATCCATGACATCCGCCGGGACATGGACCCACACCAGCATCCGCCGGCTCATGAAGATGCCGAAAACCGTCAGGAACAGCCCGGCCAGCAGGCCGACCGCGGTCAGCGTGTGCACGGCTTTTCTTTCCTTCTCAATATTGCGGGCCCCGAAGGACTGCGAGATGACTACCCCGCCGCCGACCGCCAGGCCCTGGAAGATCATGATAATGACGTTGATGACCGGGGTGGCCGAACCGACTGCCGCCAGGGCCGTATGCCCGACATAATTGCCGACCACGATGGAGTCCACCGTGTTGTACATCTGCTGGAACAGGCTGCCCAGCAGCAGCGGTACGGCAAACCGGATGATCGCGCTGTAGATCCCGCCTGAGGTCATCAGACCGCTTTTTGTTGTTTCAGTGCTCATATGAAAAATTTTAATGTCGGTTATGCCGGATTGCAATGCCGATTATAATAGGGTTATGAATCACTGCGGCCTGCCCTATCCCGTACAGGAATGCCTCAGCCTGCTGAACGAAAGCGGGTATGAGGCTTTCGTCGTGGGCGGGGCCGTGCGGGACATGTATCTGGACCGGCCGGTCCATGATTATGACATCACCACCAATGCCCTGCGGGAGCAGATGAAGCAGGTCTTCGCCGCGCACCGGACAGTTGAAACCGGCCTGAAGCACGGCACGCTGACCGTCATCATCAATCAGATGCCGGTGGAAATCACCACCTACCGCACGGAATCCGGATACGGGGATCACCGCCACCCGGACGCGGTCGCCTTCACGTCTGACCTGGCTGCGGACTGTGCCCGGCGGGACTTCACCATCAACGCCATGTGCTTCCATCCGCTGGAAGGCGTGATTGATTTTTTCCACGGCGAAGACGACCTGCGCCGGCATATCATCCGTACGGTCAACGATCCGGCGGAACGTTTCCGGGAAGATGCCCTGCGCATCCTGCGGGCCCTGCGCTTCGCGGCGGAACTGGATTTTACCATCGAAGCCGCCACGGCTGAGGCTGTCCACAATGCCCGCCACGATCTCTCGTATGTCTCTGCCGAGCGGGTTCAGAGCGAACTCGGGCGGCTGCTGGCCGGCCCGGGACGGGCCCGGATCCTGCGTGATTACCGGGATGTAATGGAAGTGATCCTGCCGGAACTGCATGTCCTGTGCGCAGAACGGTGGCTGCGGCTCACAGAGGTCCTGCCGGATAATCCCCTGGCTGCCCTGGCCGTGCTGCTGGCCGGAACCCCGGATCCGTCTGCTGCCCTGCAGCGGCTGAAATACTCCCGGCATGACCAGAATACCGTGCAGAACCTGCTTGCCCACCGGAACGATCCCGTCGCTTCCCGCCGTGATCTGCGCTTCCTCTTAAGCGGTCTGCAGGCCGGCCATGAACAGTACGCTGCCTTCCGGGCCGCCCTGGATCCGGATACTGATGCCGCTGACCTGGCCCGCCGCCTGAAAGAAGTCTGTGATGACGGCGACTGCATAACCATCGGCATGCTGGACATCACCGGCACTGATCTGCAGGCTGCCGGGCTGCGGGGTGCCGCCATCGGCAGAACCCTGCAGGAACTGCTCGCAGCCGTCATGGAAGATCGTGTCGTAAATGAAAAAACCGCCCTGCTGCAGGCGGCGGAAAACAGTTATTGCAGGAAATGAAACCTTTCATGCAGCAGAATAAAACCCGGTTCACAGCAGTCTGCGGGTATGCCTGCAGGCTTTTCTGCGCATTTTTTTTATGAATTGATTTCAGACATTCCGCAGGTCTTTGCACAAACATCATGTGTACCCTTTATAAAATTTCGATTATGAGGAAAGCAAAGAAATGCTTTTTATGTATTCTAATTTCTGTAATTTTATTTACATTTCGGTTAGAATATAAAAACAAAACTCATGCATAATGGGAAATAATATAGATATATTATTAAAGTCCAAAGGATGAAAACCATGCTGAAAAGAACAAACACAAAAGATTTAATTGCCGACTCTTTTTATGAACTTGCCAAATCGAAACCTGTAAACAAAATTTCCGTACGGGAGATTACCGAGAATTGTCAGATTACAACACCGATGTTCTATTACTACTACAAGGATAAGGATGATCTGATTTTTCAGCGTTTTGGCAGTGAACTGGAGGAAGCGCTGGATAAAGTGAAAAAGCCCTATTATCTGGATGACATTCTCGAAGTGTACCGGAAAGTGCTGAAGAATGACCTTGCTTACTATACAAATATTCTCCGGAATTCCCACGGAACCAATTCACTGCTGTATACCGCAAGGTCAGCTGCCATCAGCCAATGCGAAAAACTCATCATGGAGCGTTTCAATATGGAAACTCTGTCAGATGAACTCAAGTTCATGATTGACTTTTATATTACCGGGGTGACCGCCAAGACACATCACCTGATGATCGTTGATCCGAAAAACATCAGGAACCTTGTCCAGTGCCTGCTGAAGTGCCTGCCGGAACCGCTGGCGCCGTACCTTCTGCGGCCGACGGAAAAATAACTGTTTCCCCGTCCCTTCCCGCATCAATAAAAGCAGGACCCATTATTCCTGCTTTTATTGTTTCCTGCTGTCAGTCCTCCAGGACTTTCTGATAGGCAATGCGCGGCCCGTTGTTTTCCCGCGGGATGTAGATTCTCCCGCAGGCTGTAAAGCCGTTCTTTTCAATCAGTCTCTGCATGGAGTGATTATCCGGATGGGTATCAACCCGCAGGTTCCGGTAACCCCGCCCCCTGGCATACCGTTCCGCTTCCGCAAAGAACCAGCTGCCGACACCCTTTCCCTTGGCATCATTCGCCACGGCCGTACGGTGCACGCTGACATACGGCTCATCATTCAGCCAGCTGCCGTTTTCAATGACAGCATAAGTGGCCTCAGGGGCTTCGGTAATATAGCACACCCCGACGACTTTATCCCCGTCAGTCACCACATAGCCATGGCCGTCCGCCACATCGCTGACCACCGTCTCGCGATCCGGGTAGCCCCACTGCCACTGCTGTACGCCCTGGGCCTTCATATAGGCCTTGGCCTGTTCGTAGATCGCCGCCGCGGCATCCACGTCTTCCGGTCTTGTTTTTCTGATTTCCATGGTCATCACTGCTTAATGAACTTCTCCACATCAAGGACAAAGATTGTCGCCCCGCCGATCTCCACTTCGACCGGGAAAGAGGAATATCTGCCGACATCATAGCTCGCTGTGGACGGCACGATCTCCGTACGGCGCTTGGACT
>JAFRHT010000133.1 GCA_017433125.1 Solobacterium sp. | reverse complement strand
TCTTCCTGGAAGAAGTTTTTTCTGTCGATTCTGACCGTGGCGGTTGCCTATACCGGGCTGCAGTTCTACAACCGGACAGCCCTGTTTGTGAACAAGTCGTCTGCCCCGGACGGATACCTCGCGCTTGAGGATTACCTGCTGGTGGATGAGGATATGGAACCTACGGACAGCCTGAACAGCCTGTTCTTTGAAGACCAGTGGATCTACCGCAGCTATGCGGATTATTATGACGCCCGTTCCACTACCTTCGGCCTGGCGCCCGGGGCCAGCTGGCAGGAGTTTGTGGAACTGTACGGGGATTATACGGCCTACTCCATCCATATTGATCCGGAGGAAGAGGTGCCGTATAACCTGCGCGATGACGAATACTATTCCACGCATTATCTGGAATACATGAATATCGCCGACTTTGACCGGGATTACATTCAGAGCGGGCGCGTTGACCTGAAGGACAACAGTATCTATATTTCGTTCCGCGCTGCTGTCTGGGGCAATAAGATTGCCTACAGCGAAAAGGAATATCAGAAGATCATTGACCGGCATTATGACAGCATGTGGCCGGACGGCAGTGTCTTCGATCCGCTGGTCCAGCGCTACGAACTGGAATTTGATTTTTATCCGTCCAGCCATCATACCTATGAGACAGTCCCGGACGGAACCCTGGAGTATATCAGCACATATCATTACGCATACTGAAAATGAAAACAGGCCCTGCGCCTGTTTTTCTTTCATGGCACCCCCAGTAGGAATCGAACCTGCAACTAACCCTTAGGAGGGGTTTGTAATATCCTTTTTACTATGGGGGCATGTACATGTATTATACATGTTTTCTTCTGCTCCGGCAGAAAAAAAGGCATAATAAAAAAGATGGAGAACTTGTTATGAACAACAGAATACTTGTGATCGGCTCAACGGTGGCCGATGTGCATATCACGCTGGATCACCTGCCGTCCCTGGAAGAAGATGTTCACCCGCGGGGACAGCGCCTGGCCCTCGGCGGCTGCGCGTACAATGTCGCTTCGGCGATTGCGGCCCTGGACATGCCGTATACGCTGTTCTCACCGGTCGGGAAGGGGATATACGGCGACTTTATCAGGAGCGAATGCGCCCGGGGAAAGGTGCACCCGGTTCTGGAAAGTGATGAGGAAAACGGCTGCTGCTACTGTCTGATTGATGACAGCGGCAACCGCACATTCATGTCCCTGCATGGGGCGGAATACAGATTCAGGCGGGAATGGTTTGACGCCCTGGATATGTCCGGCTACGGGTGGATTTACGTCTGCGGGCTGGAAATCGAGGAGGAGACCGGAAAGAACATCATAGATTTCCTGCAGACCTGCGGAAGTCATCCGGTCTGTTTTGCGCCGGGGCCGCGGATTCTCGCGATTGACCGCGGGCGCTGCCGGCAGATGATGGAGCTGGCCTCCCTGATCCACCTGAACCGGACGGAAGCGGCATCGTGGCTGAGACGGGAGGGGATTGCTGCGGAAACAGCAGCCGCTGCCGCAGAAGCACTCAGCCGGATCTGCGGGGCGGATACGGTCGTAACGGACGGCAGCCGGCCGGCGGCAGTATGCCAGAACCGGGAGGTGTACACAATCCCGGTTGAACCGGCGGAACAGGTCAACGGGACCGGGGCCGGGGACGCGCATGCCGGCGCGGTCCTGGCTGCCCTGACCGCGGGCAGAAGCCTGCCGGAAGCTGTTGCCCTGGCCGGGCAGGTGAGCCGGCTGGTGGTGCAGAGCAGCAGCTCCTCACTGAGCCGGGAGGAACTGCTGGCCGGAGGGATCCGGCTGTGAAAAAGCCCCGCCGCAGCCCGGTCCAGACCCTGGAACAGACCCCGGCTGTCCTGCCGCCGGATCAGCAGAGTGAAGGATGTCTGTTTGCGGAAATCCGGATGCCGGAAAACCTGGCCGGATATGAATTCCGGGAATGTACGTTCCGGAATGCGGCTTTCAGCGGCCGGATGCGCGGCTGTCTGTTTGCGGACTGCATATTTGAACGCTGTGACCTGAGCAATCTTGATTTCCGGGAATGTGCTTTCCGGCGTTGCGAATTCCATACCTGCCGGCTGACTGGAACGGACTTCTCAGGTTCCTCATGGCAGGATGTGCTGCTGGCCGGCTGTAAAGGCAGTTATGCCAACTTCAGCGGCGGGACCATGAAAATGTGCGGGTTCCGGGATAACCTGCTGAACGAGGCGGCCTTTACGATGTGCCGCTGGCAGGATCTGGAGCTGGACGGATGTGACCTGACCGGCAGTGAATTCCTGGATACATCCCTGAAGGGAGTGGATCTTTCCGGCAACATCATCGACGGCATCCTGGTGGAACCGAAAGGACTGCAGGGCGCAATCATCAGCCCGGAGCAGGCGGTTCTCTGCGCGGCGCTGCTTGGCATGAAAATCCGGCAGTGAATTTCACAAATATTTCACAATTCATGCATAGATGTTTCACAAGTACCGGCTATTATAAAGACAACCAAGCATTGCTTGATATTTCTTTCCCCCAAATTAAGAAACGGAACCTGTATTTGCGGCAGGTTCCTTTTCATTGTAAAGACAAAAAATCAGGTTCCCGCATGGGAACCTGACCGGATCAGTTGAAGTAAACGTAGGGGTTTTCCGGAGCTTTGTAACTGCGGATTTTTTCGGCGTAGAGGACGAGTGCCTTGCCGCCGTTTTCAACCGGCATGGTCTTCAGCGTGCCTTCCACTTCAACCCACATGCCCATCTGCATTTCCCAGATCTTGACGCCTGTAACAGTCAGGCCGCAGAGGGAAGTATCCGCTTCACAGCAGACCATGGCCCGCCGGCCGAGGACGAAGGACTGTTTATAGCCTTTGATATTGTCTGCGTACATGCCGCGCAGGATGATCTTCTTGTCGTTGTAGCTGTCCGGATTTTCCAGGGCATCCATATACCACAGGCCGTAATCATCATCCTTGATGTCCAGCACCGGGGCATTCTTGTCAAACGGCAGGAGGCCGCCTTTCAGGTTGGCCGGGGCTCCGAATTCACCCTCGTAATATATCTGGGCGAACTTGTTCATGGCCTTGATGTTGCCGCGCAGCTGCATCGCGCTGGTATCCTCTGTGCAGCGGTTGCATATGACAACATCACTGTAGCGGATCTGTTCGAACATCAGGGAACGCATGTTGTTGACATAGATGCCGAAGGTAGTGGCGTCTACCGTTGTCAGGATTTCCACCAGCGGCCAGAAATCCGGCATGCCCCGCAGCAGTGTTTCACTGATTGATTCACTGCCGTTGTATTCAATGAATACCTGTCCGGGGTGGTAGATCGTATCCAGTTCCCGCATCTTTTCAACCGTCAGTTGGGTAGAGGCATCAAAGAATTCGATAAAGGCATCATGTTCATCCAGGAACTTTTCATCATATCCGGTTTCACCCTGTTCAAAGCAGAGAATCAGGGTTCTGCCGGCACCTTCCATGAACTGTTTGTCATTCATCGTATCCTTGATCAGCGTCGTCTTGCCGCTGTCAAGAAAGCCGGTGAACAGATAGACCGGAGCTGCCATTATTTCACTCCGAACAGATGCTTGATCAGTTCAAGATCGACCTTTTCGCCGATGATGGTGATCAGGCCAGTATAGGCCGGAGTACCGGGGCGGATTTCGGTGTCACCCGGGACATAGTCGAAGAACAGCCAGCCGCCGTCCTTGTCCGGAACAATACCCTTGGCTCTGATGATGTTCTCACCAAGTCCTGCCAGGGCAGCTTTCAGTTCGTCCCTGGAGTACTTGTTGATGGTCTCGATACCGATCGAATCGAAGACTTCATCGGCGTCATGCTCACCATGGTGATGATGGTGATGATGCTCATGTTCATCCTCGCCGAGATAGATCCGGTTGCCTTCACTCAGGCCCTCATTCGGATCGGCGTGTTTATGGTGATGATGGTGTTCATGTTCCTCATCATGGTCATGGTGATGGCATTCACACTCCTCACCGTCTTCATGGTGGTGATGGCATTCACACTCTTCACCATCTTCATGATGGTGGTGGCACTCACACTCCTCACCGTCTTCATGATGGTGGTGGCACTCACACTCTTCACCGTCTTCATGATGGTGATGATGCTCGTGTTCTTCTTCCTCGTCGTCTTCATCCTCGTCTTCGCCGAGGTCTGCCGGGAAGCCGTCAGTAGACCCGGTCATGGCATCGAAGATGATTTTGCCGTCGAGTTCATCCCATGGGGTGGTGATAACCCGGGCATCAGGATTCAGCCCCCGGATAATGGTCATGTCAGCTTCCAGTTTTGCCCCGTCGACATTCTGGGTCCGGGACAGGATAACACAGGTGGCTGTAGCGATCTGATCATCAAAGAATTCCCGGAAGTTCTTGTGATAGATCTGGCAGCGGGCAGCGTCCACGACAGTGCTGTAGCTGTCGATTTCCAAGCCTTCAACCGTGCGGATTGCCCGCAGGATGTCAGAGAGCTTGCCAACCCCGGACGGCTCGATCAGGATGCGGTCCGGATGATAGGTTTCCACGACCTGGTACAGGGCGGCTTCAAAGTCGCCCTTCAGCGTGCAGCAGATGCAGCCGCTGTTGATTTCGTTGATCTGGATGCCGGCTTCTTTCAGGAAACCGCCGTCAATGCCGATTTCGCCGAACTCGTTTTCCACCAGGACAACCTGCTCGCCCTGGAAGACATCTTTCAGGAGTTTGGCAATCAAAGTTGTTTTCCCGGCGCCGAGAAATCCGGATATAACATTTACTTTTGTCATATTCTCAACCTTCTTTCCGTAATTTTGCAATTGCATTATACAACAGCCGTCAATAATGATAAGGATTTTGCCCGTATCTGAAGATCAGCAGGAGCATAAAGTTAACACAGAATAAAAAAATACCAGTATAATGTAAAAGTATTTAATTTAAGGAGACAGGAACATGCCTAGAATGATCGACGGAGCCCTCCTCAGGGAAGAACTGCACAAGGCTGCAGAAGAGAAAGGATCTTTTGACGAAGAAGTTTTTACTTTGAAGGAAATGGAAGAACTGATCAACGCACAGCCGCAAACCGGATATGAACGCGTAACACGCTGCAAGGACTGCATGGAGTATATCGGCGCCACCGGTCGCTGCAGACGCTGGGGTGTCTACGTCAAGGATGACAACAACTTCTGCATGTACGGACTGTTCCTGAAAGGATACAGGAAATACTGAGACCAAATGAAAACCAGTGACAGCTCACTGGTTTTTCCATGCTTCCGGACCGAAATGACGTTTCAGAATGGCAATGATATCGCTTTGTGTAACCAGCTTGTCGCTGGCAATCCGGGCGGCCAGTTCACTGAGACTGTCGGTTTCCGGATGGATATCGTATTCATTGAGAATTTCCCAGGCCAGGGAGTCTTCGCTGAGTGCACACATATTTATGATCTCCTCGGCATTATTCTATGTCAGCCGCAGACAGAATGCAAAGGGGATGCCCGGGCCGGATTGTCCGTGTGACCGGTTTCGGGTAAGATGATAGTGTCAGAAGAATCGGGGAACTGCTATGGAACTGCGCCGCATTGAAGAAAAAGAGCTGAATGACTTTGTCATGAGCAGCCCGAACGTGCATTATATGAAAACAGGCATGTGGGCCCGTTTCAAGGAAAAAACGGATCATGACCGGCATGCGTTTTTCGGTTTTTATGAGGGGGACCGGCTGGTCGGAACCGCAATGGTGCTGCAGAACAGCTGGCTGGGCCATAAATATCTCTATGTTCCGTGGGGTGTATGCATGGATTACGGGGATACGGAGCAGGTCCGGAAGGCATACCGGCTGCTGCAGAAACATGCGGATGAAAAGAAGGTTGCTTTCCTGCGCGTGGATCCGAATGTGGTCCGCTGCCACCGGACAATCACCGGAGAGCCGGTGGATGACGGCTTCAGCAATGAAGTGATCACCGAAACCCTGAAGGAACTCGGTTATACACATAAGGGATACGGCTATGCCTATAACGGTTCGTGGACCAACCGGTATACACTGATCGCGGACCTGTCAGCAGATCTGGACACCATTTATTCCCGGTATGCCAAAGCCCGCCGGACAGCATTGAACCGGCATGCAGTGACCGGGGTGTCCACCAGGCTGGGGGACGAGCGTGATATCGGCACACTGATGGCCCTGGAAAAGCAGCTGACCGAGCAGGACGGTTTCGCCCCGCATTCCCGGCAGTTCTTCCAGGGGCTGCTGGACTGCTTTGGCAGGCATGCGGTCATGTATGTGACGGAGATCCGGCTGGATGACATGATCAGCGGGATCAGCGAAGAACTGGCCGGAAAGAAATACCGGAAGGATCCGGAGGCCCGGGATACCAAGGAAAAGGAACTGGCCAGGGCAGAAGAGCTGAAACAGGCATACGGGAGTACCGTGCCGGTAGCCTGCGGACTGTTTATCCGCTGCGGGGATTTTTCCTGGGATCTCTATACATACAATCACAAGGAATTCAACTTCATCAAACCGGTGGACAGTCTGCATGCGTTTGCCATGGCGGACATGAAGGCCCATGGGGTGCGGCATTATGACATGTGCGGCTTCAGCGGGACAGCCTCAAAGGAAGACCCGTATTATGGTCTTTACGCCTATAAACGGTCTTTCGGACCGGAATTCATCGAGCAGATCGGGGAGTTTGACTATGTCCGCCGGGAACGGGAAATGAAGCGTTTCCGGTTTGAAAAACTGGCGGTAAATCACGTCAAGCGCAGCTACTGGGCGAAGCGATACAAGAAAAAACAGAAGTGAAAAGGAGGAACAGACAGATGACAGGAGCAGAGAAAGCCTGCGCATTTCTGAAAGAAGCGGGCACATATTTCCTGGCAACAGCCGAAGGGGATCAGCCGCGGGTGAGACCGTTCGGGACAGCTCACATTTTTGAAGGAAACCTTTACATCCAGACCGGCCTGACGAAGGACGTGGCAAAACAGATGCTTGCTTCACCGAAAGTGGAACTCTGTGCCTTCAATGACGGGAAATGGATCCGGATCGCGGCCGAAGCGGTGGCAGACGAGAGAATTGAAGCCCAGGAGAGCATGCTGGAAGATTATCCGTCACTGCGGGGCAGATACCAGCCGGGTGACGGAAACAATGTCGTATTCCGGCTGCAGAATGCCACGGCAACGATTTCGTCCTTTGCCGCCGGACCGGAAACCTGGACTTTCTGAACCGGGACCGGCAGCCGATGCCACAACAAAGAAATGCGGGTTCTCCCGCATTTTTTTATCATTGATTTTTCCGGCAGGATTAATGACGGTTGGCCCGCAGTTCATTAAGTTCCTTCTGGGCAGCATCGAGACGTTTCTGCAGGGAGCGGCGCTGCAGCTGCCACAGGAATGTCCGGATTTTCGTGCTGATGCGCAGGACCTGTTCCTTGTTGAAGGAAACGAAAATAATAATGAAGATCTGAACGGCAAACGACATCACTGTATAGAAGAATTCACCCCGGGCCAGGAAGTGCCCGGCCAGGCAGTTGGAGAGAATCTGGATCCAGGAAGCCGCCCCGATGCAGAAGCCGAAGTGGGATGTGGTCAGGTCGGTTGTGGAGGCGATATACGGCACAATGCCGTTGGGCACACCTGGAACAAGATAGCCGAGGGCAATGACAAAGCCGCTGTTGGCGGAATTGATCTTGTTGCCAAGCCAGGTCTGCCGGGATTTTTCCGGCAGCAGGTCATAAACCCGGTCGCCGAGCTTGCGGGCAGCAAAGAAGACGAGCATATTTCCCGAAACAAAGCCCAGATAGGTCACCAGGAAGGCTTTCCACCAGGAATAGATCAGCCCGGCTGAGATCTGGATGGCCATGCCCGGGATAATGATGCTGATGACCTGCAGGATGGAAAGCATGTAGACAATCAGCAGGCCTTCCCACTGGCCGCTGCGGTTGAGGAACTCGCTGATTTCCTCCTGGCTCCCATGCCGCAGCAGACGGAAAATATCCGCAAAGTGCGGACCGTATATTTTCAGAATTAACAGAAGGGTACCCGCGACCACTGCCGAAATGACAATAACCGCCCCGGTCTGTTCAAGCCGTTTTCCTGTTTTCATCGCTGTATTTTAATCAGTGTACCCGCCTGTATCCGCAAATAATACAGATAATCGGGTCATTCTGCTCAGTTCTCTGTTTGCATTATTATAAGAAAATTTTGTGTGAAAGATGTGTGAGGTTTGTGGATTTTGCCTTTTTCAGATGTTTTTTTCCGGGTACAGGAAAAAAAATATACATCATAACTGGCACACGGGGCATAAAAAAACGCCCGCAGGCGTTTTCAGATCAATGATTATTTCAGGAAATCGGCAGTGTATCTGACAAAGAACTCCACGATTGGCAGGAAGCCTTTTTCCTCATAGAACAGTTTGGTGTTATGCAGGTTGTGGGCCGCGTCCGGACGGTCAGAGGAAGCGCCGAAATTGAAGTAGCATCCCGGATATGCCTGGGTGAAGTAGCCGAAGTCATCGGAACCCATGCCCGGATATTCCGGCTTGACAACCTTCAGACCCATTTCTTCCATAATGCGGTAGACCTTCTCGGTGACTTCCGGCGTGTTTTCCACCGGTACGCAGCCGGCGATCATCTCGACTTTGGCTTCAGCTCCGGAAGCGGCAGCGATGGACTTGGCGATGGTTTCCATCCTGGCCAGGACTTCTTCCAGTTCACCCTTATGGAAATAGCGTATATTTCCTTCCGTGACACATTCATCCGGAATGATGTTGTAGGCTGTGCCGGAATGAATCATGCACGGGCTGACCACCAGCGGGTAGAACGGCTCATGATAGTTGGAAGGTATGCTGCAGATTTTCTGCAGGATTTCCGTTGCCGGGCGGATCGGATCAATGGAGAGATCCGGACGGGAACCGTGGCCGCCGCGGCCGCGGACAGTGATCCGCCACTGGCAGTTGCCGGCGTTTGCCGGTCCGGAGATGGCCGAAGTAACATACGGGTCCAGGGCCGGTGTCATGTGGTTGGCAATGACTTCATCCACGCCGCCCCTGCTGTTCAGGTATTCAATGATTTCCTGCGGGCCGCCGCCGCTGATTTCCTCGGCGACCTGGAAGCACAGATAGACAGTGCCGGACAGTTCGTCCTTCATCTCAGTCAGGCACTTTGCGGCCGCCAGAAGCGTTGCCGCATGGACATCATGACCGCAGGCGTGCATGACACCCGGAACGGTGGACTTGAATTCGGACTCGATTTCTTCCTGCATCGGCAGGGCATCGATGTCGGCCCGGATGGCCAGACGCTTGCCCGGGCGGCCAAAATCAATACGGCCGACCACATTGCGGTGACCGACGACATCAAACGGGATGCCCATTTCCGTCAGTTCCTGCTGGATCCGCAGGGAAGTTTTTTCCTCCTGCAGGGAAAGCTCCGGATACATGTGGAAATGACGGCGTATGGAGATCATATAATCTTCATATTTAACTGCTAATTCATGAATATTCATTCAAAATACCCCTTTCATCTGTTTCAACTATAACACTGATCAGCCGGTGAAACGTCTTTTTATTGCCGATGCAGATCCGGCCGCAGAGAGAAAATCTGCGTTTTTTTATTTTCGGCGGGGAATCGCGCGGTCACCTGCGAATAGTACTTATGAAAGGGGATTTCGGGAACGGAACCCGAAAGAAATAGACATGGGAAGACTTACCTACAGCGAATTTGTCAGATATCTGCGTGAGAATATGCCGGCGGCGATGGGCCCGGATTATGCCGGGGCTGAAGTAACTGCCGGACCGGTGGCCAAACTGGGCAGTACTTACAAAGGACTCGCCGTACGCCTGCCCGGGCAGAAAGCTGCAGTCACCATTAATCTGGATGATCTGTATGGGGATTACCGCAATGGTAAAGCGGTGGAAGCGATTCTGCGGGAAGCGGCTGAAACGGCTGCGAAGGTGCCGGCACAGGAGGATATCGGCTGGGTGGAGAATCTGGCGGAAGTCCGGCCGCATCTGTTTGTCAGACTGAGCAATGCCGTTATCAACCATGACCTGCTGCAGAAGGTACCGCACCGCCGGATCACAGATCTGGCTTTGACCGCACATGTGGAGATCAGCATGTCCGGCCGGAATGAAGTACTGTGCAGCACCATGGTGAATAACAGCCTGCTTGGGATGTATGGGATAAAGGCAGATGAACTGATCGATATGGCCTTGGAGAACAGTGTGTCCCGGATGCCGGCGCTGATTGAAAGAACCGACTGCTTCATGCAGCGCTGGAACCTGTCAGAAA
Organism: Solobacterium sp.; assembly: GCA_017433125.1. Lineage (GTDB taxonomy): Bacteria > Bacillota_I > Bacilli_A > Erysipelotrichales > Erysipelotrichaceae > Bulleidia. The sequence continues at coordinate 45,244 of JAFRHT010000133.1, read as the reverse complement.
GCGGAAACGGGAAAACGGAGCTGATGACGGTCACCAACCGGCAGATGATCAACGGCGCAGCCGTGCTGTTCTATCCGGGAGTTCTTGATACACTGGGCCGTACGCTTGGAGATTATTACGTGATTCCATCCAGTATTCATGAAGTGCTGGCCCTGCCGGAAGGATATGCCGATTACGAAGGACTCACCGGCCTGGTCAGACGGGTTAACGCCGTGGCTGTCAGTCCGCAGGAAAAACTCTCGGATCATCTGTATCACTATGACTGCGCAGCGGAGATCTTCGAGACGGCAGATGATTACCGCCGGCGGTGCGGTATGGAAAACAGGGAAGGGGAACTGAAAGTATGAGGAATAAAACGAAGAAAATCATGGCGGTCCTGCTGGCCGGATTTCTGCTTTGTACAGGCATGAACCTGCCGGCAAATGCCGAAGAAGAGGAAGTGACGGAAACCGCAGCGGAAGAAGAAACCGCTGCCAATCCGGCAGAAGACCCGCCGGAAATTGCCATCAGTGAACATGAAGTGACGGCGGCAGACGATATCGTGCCGTTCCCGGAAGAAACAGCTGATGCAGTGGCCGCCATTGCGCCGGAAGAAATATCCGGACCGGATCCGGCGGAGGAACAGGAAGCGGAACCGGCTGCTGAACCGGAACAGGGCCTTGTCCTGTATCGGGCTGATACGGCTGCGGAAATGGCCGCGGCGGTAGCAGCACTGGCTGACAGCAGTGATACCAGGGTTGTTATTTACGGAACAGAAGAAGTGCCGGACGGCCTCAATGTGGAAGGGCAGGCAGTCGTTTATGATGATGCGGTTATCGTCTGCCTGAGGCGGCCGGAAGCGGTGGAAGAAACACTGGCCGCAGCCGAAGAAGCCGGCAGCGCGGCGGTTCGCGATATCCGTATGCAAGTGTGTGAGGAAGAATCATTCACACCGGCAGACGGGGTTCTGCAGGATGCACAGGACGGGCTGGCCATGCATGCGTCAGACGGCAGCCGTCTGGTGGCGCTGATTGATACCGGTGTCAATGACCTGGCGGCGGTCTCAGTCAATCTGACGGATGATCCGGACAGAGATGAGCATGGGCATGGCACCAGGATGGCGGAAATCATCCTTGCCGCTTCCGGGAACCGGGCATCGATTCTGTCCATCAAGGCATTCAACGATGACGGCACCGCATCCCTGGCCAATGTCTACGCAGCCGTGAAATATGCCATGGAAGCCCATGCCGGTATTATTAATATCTCGGCTTCCGTACCGGATTCGGAAAACACGGCTGCCCTGAAGGAACTGCTGCAGGAAGCGGTGGCACAGGGCATTATCGTGGTGGCGGCAGCGGGTAATGCGGCAGCGGATGCCGGCGGGTTCTTCCCGGCCAATGTGCCCGGGGTGCTGACTGCCGGGGCCAGGACGGAAACATCCAATTACGGGCCTTGTGTGGATTATTACGTCAGTGCCTCGTCCACCTCAGAAGCGGCGGCGAAACTGTCCGGTTTTGCGGCGGCCGGAAACATGACGGACAATCCTGAACTGTTCAGCACACATGATCAGGAAGAAGGGGAATATGTACCGCATCTGCCGGTGGCTGATCCGGCCGATCCGCTCCGTCTGTATGTCAATGATGACTGTTATACGGCCCCGGGCTGTGTTGTGACAAAAGAGCGTTCCGGCATGTATAACGGACACTACATCACATTTTTTCATGCGGCCAATGCGAGTTTCCTCTGTTACGAGGAAAACGTACCGATACTTGACGGGGCATCGTATGTCATAGACTCGTGGGATGTCAATCCGGAGGATGCGCTGCTGGCGGCATATGCCTATGGCGGCGGCGCGTTTGTGGACGCCCAGCTGGCAGTGTGGGGTGTCAACCGAGAGGAAACCCTGAACCGGGCATATGACTGGGCAGCCGGGCTGGCCGGCGGCGCGGTATCCTACAGGCCGCAGATGACCGGGCCATCCGTCTATCTTCCAGGTGAACTCCTGATGTTTACGGACGCCGGCGGCAGATTGAGTGAGTATCAGTATCAGGTGGCCGGTGTGGAATTGTCCGGCGGTGATGATCTTCACCAGGAAGATGTGTCTGTTTCACTTTCCGGCAATACCCTGCAGGTAACGGTCAGTGAGCAGGCAGCGGAAATGCCGGAGAAGATCAGGATCCGGCTGAAAAGCACAAAAGCGAATACAGCCCCGCATTCCAACTGCAGCGGCGGCATCGCGCATTCACCCGGTTCCCAGACGCTTCTGTTCTGCGGCCGGGTAGATGTGACGCCGGGTGAAACATATGCCGAAACGGAAATTGAAATCAGACTGGGTGTGCACGGGCAGGCGGAACTGCAGAAAATCGATCAGGAGCGCGGGGCTGCCCCGGGCCAGGGGGATGCAGGTCTCAGCGGGGCGGTCTTCGCAGTGGTAAACCGCCGCAACGGCCGTACAGTTGAGGAAATAACCACTGATGAAACCGGACACGCGGAAAGCAGCATGCTGAAGTGGGGTGATTATGAACTCCATGAAGTCTCAGCGCCGGCCGGCTACCGCCTGAATCAGGACTGGAAAGAAACGTTTGACATCCGTGCAGACGGCCTTGTCTGCAAAGTGAAGGATGTTCCGGAAACGGTTTTCCGGGGCGGCATTGAGGTTAACAAACTGGATGCTGATCGTTTCCGGGACGGAAAGGAACCTGCCGGCCGGCCCCAGGGTGACGGTACCCTGGGAGGGGCGGAGTTTACGGTATGGAACATTTCTAACAATGATATTTACTATGAGGGTCAGTGGATACCCGCCGGTGAAGCGGCAGAGGAGGAAAACATTGTCCTGAAGCTGACAGCCGACGAAAACGGCCATGCTGAGACGGGCCGGGAGGCACTGCCGTACGGAACCTACCTGGTCAAAGAGACAAAAGCACCCGAAGGTTATCTGGACAATAATGCCTGGCAGGCGGTCATCAAAATCCGGGAAGACGGACATATGTATGACGCCGGCCGGGACAATGCCGATCCCTCCGGACAGATGCGGGACGAAGTGATCCGGGGCGGTGTCCGTTTCCGGAAAACAGATGCGGAAAGACAGCTGCCGCAGGCCCAGGGCGACGCGTCGCTGGCCGGGGCTGAGATTTCCATCAACAATATCTCCGAAAACGATGTGCTGGCCGCAGGTGCCTGGATCAATCCGGGACAGGCGGCACCGGAGGGCGGACCGCATGTGGACCTGCTCCATGGAGAACCGGACCCGCGTTCATATGCCGGTATGGAAAAAGTAATGACACTGACAACGGATGAAACCGGGCAGGCACATACGGAAAGCCGCTGCCTGCCGTACGGAACATACGTGGCGGTTGAGACAAAGCCTTCACAGGGATATCTGCTCAATACGCATTGGCAGGCAGTCTTCTCGGTCCGTGAGGATAACATGACACTGGATCTGACGGACCCGCAGCCAGCCGGAGAGGACACAGAGAACCGGCAGCTGGCTGAACAGGTCATCCGCGGTGATGTGAGAATTGTCAAGGAAGACCGTGAACTGGCTGTGCTGGACATTGCCAATCCCTCCCAGGCGATCGGCGGAAAGAAACACCAGGCGCTGCGGGCCGGTCATCTCAATGATATTGTGTTCAGCATCACGAATACTTCAGCTCTTTCCATCCTGGCAGACGCCGGCAGTCTCACGGAATACCAGCCGGGCGAATTCGTCTGTGCCATTACGACACATTATGACAAAACGCTGGGAAAGTACGTGGCTGAGACGGAAGGAAAAGCACTGCCTTACGGCACCTATACCATTCAGGAAACAAAGACGAACAATGCCTACCTGCTGACCGACGGCACCCCGCGGACCTTTGAAATTGACCGGGAAGGCGAAATTGTCGAAGCGGATACACTGACGCATCATGAACAGCAGCCCGGCACACCGATGCGCTTCCGTGATCAGATCAAGCGCGGTGAGTTCTCCTTTGTCAAAACCATGGGTTACACGACTGACCGGATCCAGACCCTGTGGGTACTGGAAAACGCGAATACCGGGGAACGGCATGTGCTGCTCACGGACATCAACGGGGTATATCGTTCCGATGAAATGCCGCATTCCGGGAAGGTCAATGCGAATGACGGTCTGCTGAAAGATCTTGACAGTTATGAAACAAAGATTGATCTGACTGCCGGGCTCAGGGACAAATCCATTCACGAGGAATGCGGTCTGTGGTTTGGCCTGGCGGAGGACGGAGGAATGGCGGCCGTGGATGACAGCCTCGGCAGTCTGCCTTACGGGCAGTACATTCTCCATGAAGTCCGCACAGACCTGAATGAGGGTCTGGAACTGCAGCAGTTCAAGTTCAGTATTGTCAGGAACGCTGCCGCTGTGGATCTCGGCACGATTACGGACTATGGCATTACCCTGTCCACCGTGGCCCGGGACGGCCTCAGCCAGGAACAGACAGCCGCGGCCGGTCCGCAGATGAAACTGATTGATCAGGTCCGCTACCACGGTGTTTCCGATTACGGTACATACCGGTTGAAAACAACCCTGGTCTATGCGGACAGCGGTGAAACCGTCACAGATGACCAGGGCCGGGAACTGGTCCGGGAAACCGAGGTTGAACTGAAAAAACTGTCCGGCACGCTGGAAGTGGAAATGGTCTTTGACGGAGCAGGTCTGGCCGGGCGTGATGTGGTCTTTTTCGAGGAACTGTTCAATGCGGAAGGTGAACGTGTTTCCCGGCACATGGATCTTGATGACAGCAGCCAGACCATCCGTGTAATGGGGATTCATACCACTCTCAAAGACACAACCCCGGCCGGGCCAAATGACGGAAAGGTGATCCTGACGGATACCGTGAGCTACAGCGGGCTTCTGCCGGGACGTACCTATGTCATGACCGGGACCCTGATGGACAAGGCGGAAGGAACACCTCTGCCCGGGTGCGAGCCGGTATCCGCGGAGTTTATCCCGGCGGTTTATGACGGAACGGTTCATGTGGTGTTCACGCTGGACCGGGAAGTGCTGGCAGAGCATCCGGTTGTCGTCGCATTTGAAAGCTGTACACTGAACGGCCGGGAAGTGGCGGCGCATCAGGATCTGAATGACATACGCCAGACCGTGGAATTCCGTGAACCGTTCCTGCGTACAACCGCCAGTGATTCCGCTGATGGGGATCATACACTCTATCCTGAGGGCGGTGCCCGGATTACAGACCAGGTGAAATATGATGGCCTGGAACCCGGGAAAACGTATGTTCTTAAGGGCAGCCTGCATGTCAGGGGAGAAAACGGCGAAGATCTCGGCCCGTTGACCGCAGCGGGTGGTCAGCCGTATGAAGTCGTTGCAGAACTGATGCCGCAGCATTCTTCCGGGACAGCGGAAGCGGTGTTTGAAATTGACGCATCCGGGCTGCTTGGAAAAGAGCTTGTTGTATTTGAGGAACTGCTGGCGGACGGACAGCAGATTGCCGCACATGCGGATATCAGTGATGCCGGCCAGACGGTGACGGTTGCCGTCAGACCGGAGATCCGCACCCTGGCCGGGATTGGCGCCGCCCGTGAGAAGACTATCGTCCGCGGCGGTATCATAACCGTCTTTGATGAGGTCCGGTATACCGATCTGAGCCCGGGCAGCACATACCGGCTCAAAGGGGAACTCCATGTCAGAAATGCAGCCGGGGACGGCGGCATATTCACGCAGGACGGCATTGCCGTACAGGCGGAAACAGAATTCATGCCGGCAGAAAGAACCGGGGTTGTCACTTTGGGATTCACTGTGAATACCGATTTGCTGGCGGCAGATACGGAACTGGTTGTCTTTGAGGAACTCTATGCCGGCAGTGAACTGGTCGCCTCCCATTGTGATATCAGTGATGCCTCACAGACCGTAACCGTTACGGTGCCGGGGCCGGCAGAAACACCGGGACCTGGAATCAGCACGACGGCTTACGCTGCCGCGGACGGATATGACAATGTCGGCCCGGATAAGGATGTGGTGATCAATGACATCATCCGCTTCAAAGACCTGAAACCCGGGCAGACATATGAAGTGCGCGGCGTCCTGCATCAGAAACATCCGGACGGCCATGATATGGGAGAACTCCTGATCAATGGTACTGCGGTAAGCGCATCACGGACATTTATCCCGGATAAACCGGACGGGGCAACCGAAGTGTCATTCCGGTTTAATGCGGAAGGACTGAACGGATATACCGTTGTGGCATTTGAGACACTGCTCGCGGACGGACAGGTTGTCTGCACTCATGCAGATATCAGCAGCGCGGAGCAGTCCGTCCTGATCAGCCGGAGTCCGCGGAATGTCCGCCGGCGGGTACGCTGGATTCATACCGGAACCGGGCAGGGAATCCTGCTGGCCGGTATATGCGGAATGGCAGCCGGAATCATGCTGGTGATCCTGCTGCGGAAACGCATGAAACTGACAGGAACGAAGGTGAAATCATGAAAAAAACTCTGCCGGCAGTGGCGGCGCTGACAATCCTTGCGGGTTTTGTCCCGGTGCATGCCCAGGATCCCCTGACCTATGTGGATGAGAACGGCGAAACCGTAACCTATGGGGAGGAACAGGACTGGATCCGGACAATTCACTATGTGTTTCCGGAATGTCCGCGGCGCAATCACGATTTGGAACAGTACACACATGGCAGTGAAGTCTGGATCAAACCGGCTAACGGCCCGGCAGAGTATCACATCGGCAATAACGGTGAATGCGGCTGGGACGCCGTGATGACCCCGGTGGAGGCGGGCTTCAGTGCCGATATCGAGCTGGTTCCCGAAGCGGATCTCTACGCGGATCCGGGGCAGGCGCAGAAGGCGGAAATCACCGTCACCTATGTCAGCAGGCAGCCGGAAAAGATGCCGGACCAGAAGACATCAAAGCCGGAGACGGACGAAACAGCAGTGCCGGATATCACTGCCCCGGAAACACCGGATCCGGCGGCGCCGGAAAAACCCGCTGAGACGCCGCATCTCCCGGCTGCGGCGGCCGGCATTCTGGTCCTGCCGCTGCTGTGGAAACAGTACCGGAAACATGCGGGAAAGCATTCTTTATGATGCCCTGATTGTTTTCGCTGCCGGGGTTCTGTGTACCTGTGCCATTCTTATGCGGCCGGTGCTGGAAACCCCGGCAAGTCCGGAGGAAGAGGAAATCCGCAGAACAATCCGGAAGGAAACTGAAGAAGGAACAGACTGTACCGCTGAAATGTGGCAACTGCTCCATGCGGAAAACAGCGATTTCATCGCCTGGCTGGATTTTGATTCCGGGCTGATCTCCCTGCCGGTCGTGCAGGGAAAAGACAATGAAGAGTATCTGAGCCGTAATTTTGACGGCAGCCCCGGATCCCAGGGCACGGTGTTCCGTCACTGCAGCACCGGTCCGGACAGTCCGAACCAGGTTCTCTACGGGCATACCGTATACTATGACAGCAAAGCCAGGTTCTCCCCGCTGGCAGTGCTGACCACCGCTGCCGGCCTGCAGGAAAACGGCAGGCTGCGGCTGCTGTTTGAAACGGAAGAACGTACGTATGATGTCTGCGCGGCAGTTTATGTAACAGCCCGTGAACTGGAGGAATTCGGCTATGATGATCCGGAATTGTCAGGGGAGCGGAAACGGCGGTGGCTGGCATATGCCACGTCCCACCGGGCTGCCGGCAGCGGGGAGACAATCAAGGCAGAAGACCGGCTTCTGACCCTGGAAACCTGCCGCCGCTGGGATGAGGATACCCATCTGGTGGTGCTTTGCCGGGAAAACGGCAGGAAACCGGCTGCTCAAAGCAGCAAATAACGGGGTATGAATAAAAGAAGAAAAAGGATATTCTGGTGATATTTCAGATATCCTTTTTGAATTCTGGGTATTGAATGGTAAAATATTACGGTAAAACTGAAAGGGGTAAGCCTCTTATGAACGCGAAAACTATCATTGAACGCTTTCACCAGGGAGATACCATCAGAGCCTATCAGGTGTTCGGGGCTCACTGTCATGGCAATGACTGCACATTTACCGTATATGCCCCTGGCGCCGCTGCCATCAGCGTCATCGGCTCCTTCAACGAATGGGATAATAATGCGAATCCGCTGACAACAGCGGGGGACGGCATCTGGGAGACAACAGTTGCCGGAGTCCGGGAGTGGGACAGCTACAAGTTCCATATTACTGATCAGTCCGGGCAAAGTTTTGATAAGGCGGATCCCTACGCTGTCTACAGTGAAACAAGACCCTCATCCGCTTCCAAAATTGCGGATCTGGACAAGATTTCCTGGACAGACCAGCAGTGGATGAAGCAGCGCAGCCGGAATTTTGACCGGCCGGTAAGCATATATGAGGTCTATGCCGGCGGCTGGCAGAAGGATGACAAGGGCAACTGCACATATGACCAGCTGCGGGAGAAACTGATTCCCTATGTTGTTGAGCACGGCTTTACGCATATTGAACTGATGCCGCTGAATGAACACCCGTTTGACGGTTCCTGGGGCTACCAGGCCAGCGGCTATTTTGCCCTGACCAGCCGGTACGGCAACCCGGATGAGTTTGCGGCCTTTGTCAATGCCTGCCATGAGGCCGGCATCGGCGTGATCATGGACGTTGTGCCGGTGCATTTCGTAAAGGATGATTTCGGCCTGCGGGAATTCGACGGAACACCGCTGTATGAATATCCGTACAAAAATGATGCCGAATCTGAATGGGGTACATTGAATTTCGATCTGGGCCGGGATGAGGTCCGTTCGTTCCTGATGAGCGCGGTGGCCTTCTGGCTGGAAACCTATCACATCGACGGAATCCGGATTGACGCGGTTTCCAATCTGATTTACTGGGGCGGCAATCGGGACCGGGGCGTCAATGGCGGATCACTGGAATTCGTCAAGCGCCTGAACTATCATATTCACGAGGCTTATCCGGAAGTCATGATGATCGCTGAGGACAGTTCGGATTTTCCGCATGTCACATCGGATGTTGATATCGGCCTCGGATTTGACTATAAGTGGGATCTGGGCTGGATGAATGATACGCTGAAGTATTATGAAACCGATCCGATCTACAGATACTATGACCATAACAAGCTGACATTTTCGATGATGTATTTCTACAGTGAACGGTTTATCCTGCCGTTCAGCCATGATGAAAATGTGCATGGCAAGAAGACCGTCATCGACCGGATGTGGGGGAACTATGAACAGAAATTCGCCCAGGTGCGGAATCTGTATGCCTATATGTTTGCCCACCCCGGCAAGAAATTGAATTTCATGGGCAACGAGATTGCCACGTTCCGGGAATTCGATGAAGCCAAGGAACTCGACTGGTTCCTGCTCAAGTATCCGGTTCACGATGCTTTCCTGCGGTATTTTACCGATCTGAACCAGATCTATCTGCACCACCCGTGCCTGTCGAAATACGATTATGCCGGGGAGCGCGGCTTCCGCTGGATCGATGCCGACAATGCCGGACAGTCCATCTATTCGTTCATCCGGGAGGATGAAAAGGAAATCCTGGTCTGCATCATGAATCTGACCGGGGCTTCCTATGAAGACTTTGTACTGAAGGCGCCGGCAGCCGGAAAGTATGTGGAGATCATGAATTCCGAAAAGGATATCTACGGCGGCTGCAATATGTGCAATTTCAAGCCGGTGAAGACAAAAGAAGTCAGGATCCCGCTGCCGGCTGAGCCGGAAAAACCGGCGGAAGAAACTGTCAGGGGAAAGACAGGGACAAAGAAGAAGCCGGCAAAGAAAGAAAAATACAGAATTGAACATCAGCTGACGGTACGGCTTGCGCCGTTCGGGGCCGTCTGGCTGGTAATGGAGAAATAAGGGGGGTTATCTGCATGTTTCAAAGCAAAAAACAATTCATCAATGAATACAAGGACAAGGTGGCGCAGACATTCGGCACCACATTGGAAAGAACACATCCGGCTGACCGGTATCTGGTGCTCAGCGACATGGTGCGTGACTTTGCCAGCATCAACTGGCGGGATGCCAACGCCCAGGCGCGCAGCCAGAAGGTCAAGACGGTTTACTACTTTTCAATGGAATTCCTGCTCGGCCGCAGCCTTAAGAATAATCTGAAAAACCTCGGTATCTTCGACATGGTCAGGGAGGGTTTTGAAGAACTGGGCCTTTCCCTGGATGAAGTGCTGGAAATCGAGTCGGACGCAGGTCTCGGCAACGGCGGCCTGGGCCGTCTGGCAGCGTGCTTCATGGATTCGGCGGCGACGCTGAATTATCAGGTTCACGGGGACTGCCTGCGGTATCAGTACGGCATGTTCCGGCAGAAAATCAACGCGGCCGGGGAGCAGGTGGAAGTGCCAGACATGTGGCTGCGCATCGGCAATCCGTGGGAAATCCGCAAGGTCAAGAATTCGGTGGAAGTCCGTTTCTGGGGTCATGTCAATGTCACCGGTGATATGAACGGCGATCTGCATTTTGACCATGTTGGTGCGACCCTTGTCCGGGCTGTGCCGTATGACATGCCGATGATCGGTGCGAACACAAAGATGACCAATACACTGCGGCTGTGGGCGGCAGAACCGGCAGATGAAGTACCGGCCGGGATGGATTACCGTGATTACCTTTCCAAAGTGAATGAAATCTGCCGCAATGTCTATCCGGATGATTCAACGGAAGAAGGACGCTTCCTGCGCCTGAAGCAGCAGTATTTCCTGGTGGCTGCCGGTATCCAGACAATCATCAGGGAACACCTGGAAAACAATCCGTCACTGGACAACCTGGCGGACAAGGTGACCATCCAGCTGAATGACACCCATCCGGTACTGGCTATTCCGGAACTCATGCGGGTTCTGATGGATGAACACGGCTACAGGTGGCACGATGCCTTTGAGATTACCCGCCATGTCATGGCATATACAAACCATACGATTATGGTCGAAGCGCTGGAAGCCTGGCCGGTTTCCTACGTGCAGAGACTCCTGCCGCGTATCTATATGATCATCGAAGAACTCGACCGGCAGGCGGTAACCTACATCCAGAGCCGCTTCCCGGGTGATTACGGCCTGGTGCAGCGGACCCGGATTATTGACAACGGTTCCGTTCAGATGGCCCGCATTGCCATCCATGACGGTTTCAGCGTCAATGGTGTTGCCGCGATTCATACTGAAATTCTGAAGAATGATCTGTTTAAGGATTTCTACTATCTGTATCCGTGGAAGTTCTCCAACAAGACCAACGGCATTACCCCGCGCAGGTGGTGCCTGTATGCCAATCCGGAACTGGAGGCATTGCTGGACAAGACCATCGGGAAGGATTACCGGAATAACTTTGACCGGATCGCCGATCTGGAAGCCCATGTCGATGACAGCGGGCTGCAGCAGGCCTTCCTGGCGGTGAAGCACCGGCGTAAGGAAATCATGGCAGATTACATCCGCAAGGAAATGGGCATTGAAGTCAATCCGTATTCCATCTTTGATACCCAGGCCAAGCGCCTGCACGCTTACAAGCGGCAGATGCTCAACATCCTGCATGTAATCTACCTGTATCAGCGCATGAAGGAAGATCCGAACTTCCGGATCTACCCGCGGACATTCCTGTTTGCGGCCAAGGCGGCCCCGGCCTATGTATTTGCCAAGAAAGTCATCAAACTCATCAACAATGTTGCCCGGGTGGTCAACAACGATCCGGAAGTCAACAATGTAATGAAGGTTGTTTTCCTGCCGGATTACCGCGTCAGCATGTCGGAAGTACTGGTTACGGCAACAGATGTCAGTGAGCAGATCTCCATGGCCGGCAAGGAAGCCAGCGGCACCGGCAATATGAAGTTCATGATGAACGGGGCGATCACCCTCGGCACCCTGGACGGCGCCAATGTGGAGATTGATCAACTGGTCGGCCGGGACAACGATGTTATCTTCGGCAAGACTGTTGACGAGATTCCGCCATTCCGCGACACATACCGGGCCTGGGACCTGTGCGTGAACGACAGCCGTCTGATGAAAGCTGTCAACAGCCTGATTGACGGTTCCTGGAGCGGGAGCGTTGATGATTTCCGCATGATTTACGACGAACTGCTCGGCCGGAATGATGAATATCTGGTGCTGGCGGATTTCGATGCCTATGTCAGGGCCCAGGAAGAAATCGACCGGCGCTACCGGGATCAGAACGGCTGGGCAAGAAGCTGTCTGGTCAATATCGCCAGATCGGCATATTTTTCCAGCGACCGCACGATTGACCAGTATGCCAAGGATATCTGGCACATTGAGCCGGTGCGGTTCTAGGAGGACGCATGGAACAGGTCAGAGCCTGGCTGGATGACCGCCGGACCGTTCATGTGACCATATCGAGGCAGTTCTATGACGGCAGCTGCGACCGCTTTTATATCGAAACGGGACGCAGCCCCGTTGCCTGCGTTATTGAAGAGCGGCTGGAACTGCTTGACAGCGTTTCCTATACGCTGTGGACAGAAAAGGAACTGCTGCCGTCGGAAGAGATCATTCTCTGGGAAGAGCACGGCTGCAGTGTGCCGGTCCGGACACGTTTTATTACCCGGACGGCATGGTTTGAAGAAACATACTCTTACAATGGTCCCCTGGGAGCGGAATATGACCGTCAGGCGACCATTTTCCGCGTGTGGGCGCCGGCTGCCCTGGAAGTACAGCTGATCATCCTGCAGGACGGGCAGCGGAAACAGTATCCGCTGGAGCGTGCCGACCGCGGGGTGCATGAACTGCGGCTGCCGGGCGACTGGAAGAACACGCTTTACAAGTACTATATCCGTCATAACGGCACATGCACGGAGACGATTGACCCGTACGGCCTCAGCAGCAATGCCAACGGCCGCTGGAGCGCTGTCATTGACCTGCATGATGTCATCCTGTCACCCAACCGGAAAGCCCTGCCGGAAATGGCATCCCCCTGTGATGCGGTGGTCTATGAGTGCAGTATCCGGGATCTGACCAGCCGGGAGACATCCGGTACGGAGGTGCATGGAAAGTTCATTTCACTGATGGCGGAAGGCACCTCATGGCAGGGCTGGTCCACCGGCCTGTCCTATCTGCAGGAGCTTGGCATCACGCATGTGCAGTTCCAGCCGGTGCTGGATTTTGTCACGGTCGATGAACGGCATCCTTCCCGGGGCTACAACTGGGGCTATGACCCGCTGCAGTTCTTTGCCCTGGAAGGTTCATACTCCACCGCACCGGACAACCCGGTGCAGCGGATGAAGGAGTTTGCGGTGCTGGTGCGCACCCTGCATGACCACGGAATCCGGGTGGTTGCGGACGTGGTCTTCAATCATGTCTATGACCTCGAGTGCAGTGCCCTGGAGCAGTGTGTGCCGTACTATTATTTCCGTTATGCCGGAGATACACTGTCCAACGGTTCATTCTGCGGCAATGACCTGGATTCGGGCCGGTTCATGGTCAGAAAGCTGATCGTGGACGCGGTCTGTTCCATGATGGATATCTATGACGTGGACGGCTTCCGCTTTGATCTGATGGGTATTCTGGATGTCGGCACGATGAACCGGGTGGAGCTGGAAGTGCATTCCCGCAAGAAGGATGCCCTGATCTACGGGGAAGGCTGGGATATGCCGACCGCCCTGGCCCGGGAAGAAAAGGCAACAATTGCCAACGAAAGCATGATGCCGGGGATCGGGACATTCAACGATCTGTTCCGGGATGTGATCAAGGGCGGTACGACCGATGACCGGCTCGGGGAACCGGGTTTCCTCAGCGGCAATCCGGCGGATTATGCCGGTTTCCAGAGCGCCATGGCCGGCATGGCCAATCCGGCGCTCAGCCTCAGCCGCTATCTTTCCCCGGCCCAGAGCGTCAACGGTCCGGAGACCCATGACAACGCCACACTGTTTGACAAGCTGGCCATAGTCTGCGGGCATGAAAACGAAATGTTCCGGGCGGCCAGGCAGAAACAGATTCTCTGTGCGGCCCTGTTTGCCCAGGGAATCCCGTTCCTGCATGCCGGGGTGGAATTCTGCGGCACCAAGAACGGCATGACAAACTCCTACCGGGCCGGGGATGCGATCAACGGCCTGGACTGGGCCCGCCGCGGCCAATACAGTGATGTCGTCGATTATGTCAAAGCGGCGATTTCCCTGCGGAAGGACCTGCCGGAACTGCGGCTGTATAAACCGGAGGAAGCCAGCGGGATCTGGGCAGATGTGCAGAACGGCCTCAATATCACCGGCATCCGCCGTATCAGGGTTATTTTCAATCCGAAAACAGAAACGGAAGAATATCATTTTTCCGGCCGGGGCACCATATTGTTTGATGAGCACGGCCGCTGTGAAAGACATGTACAGGATTGGCTGGTAGCTGCGCCGATCAGTGTCATTGTGATGGAGATTGAATAAAAATGACGAAAAAAAGCTGGAAAACCGTACTGATGACCGGGCTGGTTCTGTGCGGCCTTCTTTCAGCCTGTGCCCGGGAAAAGGAGCCTGTGCCGGCGGCGGAAACAGTTTCCCCGGAACCGGCCGAAACGCCGGAGATCCGCCGCTTCAGTACTGAAGAAGCCCGGATCGAAACCGGCAAGCTGGCGGAACTCATCCAGGCAAAGGACTGGCAGGCTCTGCAGGAACATGCCCGGGTGTCCCTGGACGGCCTGAAGATACAGCTGCAGGATCTGTCCCTGGCGGATGCGCCGGTAACCCTGCATGCGTTCCATGATGAGGAACGGATGGCCGGGTATGCGGATTTCGGCAGCCGGGTCCGGGTGGTGTTTCACTACGACAGTGAATTCTTCATTACGGCTTTCATGACCGAACCCGTACCGCTGGCCCCGGTTCCTGACCGGGATGCGGAATGGACGGAGCAGCTGGTCATGATCGGCAATGAACCCCAGATGTACGGGCTGCTTACGGTGCCGGCTGGCAGGACCGATGCCCCGGTGGCAGTGCTGCTGCCGGAAAACCTGGACGCAGATATTGATTCTTCCGGTCAGGATTCCCGCTTCCGGCGGGAACTGGCCCATGAGCTGGCCGCCCGCGGGGTGGCAGTGCTGCGCTGGGAAATGCGCCGGCATGCGGATCCGGCGGTGCTGATGAACGATCCGGGCATGTCCCTGGACCGGGCTGTGCTCAATGACCTGGCGGCAGCCGTGCACGGGATGGAAAAACTGCCGGTAGATCCGACTGACATCACGCTGATCGGCATCGGGGAAAGTGCCGTGCTGGCCGCGGCGGCTGTATACAACCATTTTGAAATCACCGGCGGCCTGGTGCTGATGGCCCTGCCGCAGGAAACAGGTGTGGCCTACTTTGCGAAGCAGTCCGGCCTGCCGGAAGAAGATCTGGAAGAACTGAAACAGAAGCTGGCAGATGATGAAATGCCGGATCTGTGGAACGGCTGGCCCGTTTCGGCCTGGAAACAGTGGGATGAACAGGACCAGAACCGCTATATGAAATACATCAAGGCCCCGGTCCTGCTGCTGCATGGCGAACTGTCTGGCGGGAAAGAAACCTGGGCTTACTGGCAGAAAGAGCTGAAGAACCGCTCCCGGACCATTCTGCAGTCTTATGAAGATCTGGATGATCACCTGCGGGATGAAGACGGGCTGCTGGATGAGGATGCCCTGGATGATCTTGCGTACTGGATCCGCATCGGCACCCTGCCGGAAAGGAAAAAGTCATGAAACAGAACGAATGGACCCCCTGGCTGAAAAACGAATTCGCGCAGCCTTACTTCCGGAACCTCGCCGCTTTTGTTCATGATGAATATGAAAAGGGCACTGTCTATCCGCCGAAAGTGCAGGTATTCAGTGCTTTTGAAAATGTGGATTATCCGGATATCAGGGTGGTGATTCTGGGCCAGGACCCGTATCATCAGCCGTATCAGGCCCACGGCATGTGCTTCTCGGTGAATCCGGGTGTGCCGGTGCCGCCGAGCCTGCGCAATATTTTTCAGGAACTCCACGATGACATCGGCTTCCGGATTCCGGACAACGGTTACCTGATGCCGTGGGCCGGGCAGGGGGTGTTCCTGCTCAACACGGTCATGACCGTCCGGCAGTCCCAGCCGCTTTCGCATGCGAACCGGGGTTGGGAAACCTTCACCGACCACGCGATCAGCCATATCAGCGACATGGATAAGCCGGTTGTCTTTCTGCTCTGGGGCCGCAATGCCAGGCAGAAACAGGGGCTGATCAATACCGCGAAGCACCTGGTGCTGACGGCGGCGCATCCGTCCCCGCTGTCAGCCTACAACGGGTTCTTCGGCTGCCGGCATTTTTCAAATGCAAATCAGTTCCTGACGGAACACGGCCGCGGGGCAGTTGACTGGCAGCTGCCGGACCAGGATGTTTACCGACGCCGCTGAGGCCCTGAAATGGGTCATGGAACGCCGCAGCAGAAATCATACCGTGGCTTATTTTGCGGAAGCCATGGCCGCTGCCGGCAGTCCCCAGGAGGCTTTTGAAACCGTGCATGTGACCGGCACAAACGGCAAGGGGAGCACCTGCTATTATCTGAATCATATCCTGCAGGCATCCGGCCGGAAGACCGGGCTGTTTACTTCGCCGCATCTGGTGACCCACTATGACCGGATGCGGATCAATGATGCCTGTATTGCCCCGGAAGTGTTCATGGACCTGCTGAACCGGTATCTGGGATTGATTGAACAGTATGACCTGGGCATGTTTGAAATCGACGTGCTGCTGGCCTGTGCCTGGTTCCGGCAGGAACAGGTTGATACCGCGGTTATAGAGGCGGGTCTTGGCGGCCGGGGCAGTCCGACCAATATCCTGCCGCACCCGGCCCTGGAAATCATTACCACGGTGGGTTATGACCATATGGAACGGCTGGGCAATACCCTGGAAGCGATCGCCGAAGAAAAGTCCGGCATCATCATGCCGGGTTCAACGATCCTGACCGGTGACCTGATTTCCGGGCCGCTGGCGGTCGTGGCGGCCAGGGCAGCGGCTGTTAATGCGCGCCATGTGCTGTACGAGCCGTATACGGATCTGGGTCCGGGCCGGTTTGCCTGGCGGGGGACAGAATACAGCCTTGCGACCATGGCGGAATACCAGAAAACCAATGCTTCCCTGGCCCTGCAGGCGGCTTCTCTTCTGGGTATTGACCCGGGGAGTGAAGCGGTCCGTGAGGCTGTCCGGAAGACCCTGTGGGCCGGGCGGTTTGAAACCGTTTCCCGCCATCCAGCGGTCATTCTTGACGGGGCCCACAATACCGAGGGGATCGCGGCGCTGTGTGCCTCACTGAAGGTTCTGCCGCGCCCGCTGGTCATTGTGTTCAGCGCCCTGAAAGACAAGCAGGGACTGGCCATGGCTGATCAGCTGCGGGGGTATGCGGATGAATTCATTGTGACTGAGTTTACCATGTACCGGGCCGATACGGCAGAGCATCTGGCGGCCCATGGCGGCACTGTCATCACCGACTGGCACAAAGCCATCGGGACAGCTGTCCGCAAAGCCGGTCAGGACGGCAGTGTGCTGATCTGCGGCTCCCTGTATTTTATCAGTGATGTGCGTGCCTGGATGGGGCAGAATCCCGGGCTTTTTGCGGTAAAACAGTAAAATACAGGATGCGAATAACCCGCTGGGGCATTATAATGATCCTAAAGGATCATTTTTTACTAGGGGGTGCCCAAAATGAGCAATAATATGGTCGCTATGATTCTCGCCGGCGGGCGGGGAACCAGGCTGCTGGATTTGACTGCGAAAGTCGCTAAGCCGGCAGTCCGTTTTGGCGGAAAGTACAGAATAATTGACTTCCCGCTCAGCAACTGTGCCAATTCAGACATTTCCACAGTCGGCGTGCTGACCCAGTATGAGTCAGTACTGCTGAATTCCTATGTTTCCAGAGATCACTACTGGGGTCTGAACACCAATGACGGCGGTGTCTTCGTCCTGCCGCCGCGGGAAAAAGCTTCCTCAGATTTTAATGTCTACAAGGGAACAGCTGATGCCATTACCCAGAACATTGACTTCCTGGATAATCTGAATCCGGAATATGTTCTGGTCCTGTCCGGAGACCATATCTACAAGATGGACTACGGCAAGATGCTGGATTATCACAAGGAACACAACGCCGATATCACAATTGCGGTCCTGGAAGTCACACTGAAGGAGGCCAGCCGGTTCGGCATCATGAACACGGACGAAAACAACCGGGTGTATGAGTTCGAGGAAAAACCGGCCAAGCCGAAGAGCCGCCTGGCCAGCATGGGTATTTACATCTTCACGTACAAGACCCTGCGCAAGTACCTGATGGCAGACGCGAAACTCAAGGATTCCAGCCATGACTTCGGCAAGGACATCATCCCGGCATACCTGAAAGACAAGAAGTGCCTGATGGCATATCCGTTCAGGGGCTACTGGAAGGATGTCGGAACCGTCGATTCCCTCTGGGAAGCGAACATGGAACTGCTGCGGGAGGATTCCCCGCTGGATCTGAGTGATCCGAACTGGAAGATCTATACGGAAAACACAAACTCCCTGCCGCAGTATATCGGCGAGGAGGCCAGTGTGTGCAACTGCTTCATCCCGCAGGGCAGCGTGGTGCTTGGCAGCGTGCGCAGCAGCGTGATCGGAACCCGGGTCAGAATTGAAGAAAACGCGGTTCTGGACGGCTGTGTGGTGATGGCCGGCGCAGTGATCGGGGCCGGGGCCAGGGTGACCCGCTGCCTGATCGCGGAAAACGTTCATGTCAAGCCGGGGGCGGTCCTCGGCGACAAGAACAGTGAGCATGTCACTTTGATTACCGATAAGAATGCGGGAGGTGAAAAATAATGAAAGCACTGGGAATTGTTAATTTTGAAGACAGCACTGCCTCGATTGACGGGCTGGGAGATTTCCGTCCGGTACCGGCAGTTTCCTTCATGGGAAGATACCGGATCATTGATTTCATTCTCAGTAATTTCACCAACAGCGGGATTGATCATGTCCAGGTATACTGCAAGGAAAAACCGCGGAACCTGATTGAGCACCTTGGTTCCGGTTCCTACTACAACATCAATTCCAAACGCGGCAGCCTGCGGATCCTCTACGGGGAGAAGCCGTTCTCGTCGCCGGTCTACAACAATGACGTAGCCAATTTCCTGCTGAACATGCAGTACATTGAATCAGACCCGAATCCGTATGTGATCCTGGCCCCGAGCTACTTTGTCTATTCCCTGGATTTCCGCGATGTGCTGAATGAACATATCAGCAGCGGTGCTGACGTTACCGTCCTGTACACCGCTACCCGGGATGCCAAGACCAGGTTCCTCGGCTGTGATGTCCTGACCGTGGACAAGGACAAGCGGATTACCGCGTTCGGCAAGAACCACGGCAATTTCAAGACCCGCAACATCTCCATGGAAGCGTATGTCATGACCAAGAAGATGTTCATCTCCCTGTGCAACAAGGCGGCTGATGCGTCTTCCCTGTACTGGTTCAAGGATATCCTGGCTGATCTCTGTGAGACGATGAATTTCCGTGGCTACAACGTACATACGCCGGTCATCTGCCTGAACTCCCTGTCGGAGTATTATCAGGCCAGCATGCGCCTGCGGGATTACAGCGCGGCCGGTGACCTGTTCCGCCCGGAATGGCCGATTTATACCCAGACCAATGACTCCTGCCCGACCCGCATTGCGGAAACCGCAACCGTAAGGGAGAGCGCGGTAGCTGACGGCTGCGTCATCAAGGGCACGGTGGATGGCTGCGTCCTTGGCCGCAACGTCATTATCGAGGAAGGCGCGGTTGTCCGGGACAGTATTATTCTGGCGGATGCCGTGATCGGTGAGGATACCCATCTGGATCATGCCATCGTTGACAAATATGCGACTGTAGAGCGGGTGCGCCGGCTGGAAGGCACGGACGCGCAGCCGATCTATGTCCGCAGAAGGGACAGGATCTGAGGCTTTTATGAGCAGGAAGATTCTGTTTGCGGCCGGGGAAGGCCTTCCGTATATCAAAACCGGCGGTCTGGCAGATGTCATCGGCAGTCTGCCGAAAGTGCTGGCTGAGCATGGAAATGATGTACGTATTGTCCTGCCGCTTTATCAGGGGATCATCGACCGTCACTACGGTGAACTGGAACGGCTCGGAAGGATCCGGGTGCAGTCCGGCTGGCTGATCAATCAGCCGGCTACCATCTATCAGGCCGTGACGGACGGGGTGACTTACTATTTCATCGAGCATCAGGGATATTTTGAGCGCAGGGCGCTGTACGGATATGTGGATGACGGCGAGCGGTTTGCCTTCTATCAGCGGGCCCTGCTCGATATGCTGGGCTTCCTGGACTGGTGGCCGGACATCATCCACAGCAACGACTGGCAGAGCGGCATGGTACCGCTGCTGTGCCATGTGTGTTTCGGCGGCGATGAACGCTACCAGCGCATCAAGCACGTCTTTACGATTCACAATCTGGCTTTCCAGGGTAATTTCGGGGTGGAGATGCTGCCGAGCTGCCTGGGCCTTGACTACTATTACTTCGACAACGGTTCAACCCGCTTTGACAACGGCATCAGTTTCCTGAAGACTGCGCTGGTCTACGCCGACAAGATCTCGACCGTATCGCCGACCTACTCCTCGGAAATCCTGACCAGCCAGTACGGCGAGCGGATGGACGAGATCCTGCGGTACAGACGGGAAGACCTGTGGGGCATTACCAACGGTATTGATACCGTCGAGTGGGATCCGCAGACGGACCGCCGGCTGGCCAAGAACTACGGGCCGAAAACCTGGAAAACCGGCAAGGCAGCCAATAAGGCGGCCCTGCAGAAGGAACTCGGGCTGGAGATCCTGCCGGATACCTGCCTGATCGGCATGGTGTCCCGGCTGACGGAACAGAAGGGTGTCTATCTGATTTCCCAGAAACTTCGGGAAATCATGAGCGCCAATGTCCAGCTGGTGATCCTGGGCACCGGTGAGGAGGCTGCCGAAAGCGCCTTCCGCTGGATGGAAAACGAATATAAGGGCAGGGCTGTCTACTACCAGGGGTACAACGAAGACCTGGCACACCGCATCTATGCCGGTTCCGACCTGTTCCTGATGCCGTCACTGTATGAACCGTGCGGGATCAGCCAGATGGTATCGATGCGTTACGGAACCCTGCCGCTGGTCCGTGAAACAGGCGGCCTGCGGGATACGGTCAGACCGTTCAACCAGTATACAGGCGATGGCAACGGCTTCAGTTTTTATACCGCCAACGCAGACGATATGGTTTATACTATTAACTATGCGCTGAAGCAGTATTATGATAATCCGGAAGGCTGGGATGCACTGGTCAGCAGTGCCTTCGCAACAGATGTTTCATGGGAAAAGAGCGCATTGCTCTATGAGCAGCTGTACGATCAGATGCTCGGGCGATAAAAGATATACAGGAGGCGATTTTTATGGCTAAACGTACAATCAGGGAACTTGATGTTCAGGGCAAGAAGGTTATTGTCCGCGTGGACTTCAATGTTCCCCACAAAGGCACCGCAGTAACGGATGACAATCGGATCCGGGCTGCCCTGCCGACCATCAACTATCTGACTGAACATGGCGCAAAGGTGATCCTGCTGAGCCACCTCGGGAAGATCAAGACAGACGAAGACAAACTGAAGAATGACATGGCTATTGTTGTGGAGCCGCTGAAGGCTCTGCAGAGTGCGCCGGTTTACTTCTCCGCCGCTACCCGCGGGGAAGAACTGGAGAAGGCTGTGGCCGAACTGAAGGACGGCGAGATCCTGCTGGTTCAGAACACCCGTTATGAACCGGGCGAAACAAAGAATGCTCCGGAACTGGCAAAGTACTGGGCAGGTCTGGGCGATCTGTTCGTTGAAGATGCTTTCGGTTCCGTGCACCGCGCGCATGCCAGCACCGTCGGTATTCCGGAGCTTCTGCCGAATGCCTGCGGTTTCCTGATTGAAAAGGAACTGAAGTACCTGGGCCAGGCCCTGGATGATCCGAAGCGGCCGTTTGTGGCAGTTCTCGGCGGTGCCAAGGTTTCCGATAAGATCGGTGTCATTGAAAACCTGCTGAAGATCGCGGACAAGATCATTGTCGGCGGCGGCATGGCTTATACATTTTATAAGGCAGAGGGTTATGGCATCGGCACATCCCTGCTGGAAGAAGACAAGGTTGAAATCGCGAAGGAATTCCTGGCCAAGGCTGAAGGCAAGCTGATCCTGCCGGTTGATACCGTTGTCGCAAATGCGTTTGATGATCCGACCGAAGTGAAGACGGTTCCGTGCAATGAAATCCCGGATGGCTTCATGGGTCTGGATATCGGCCCGAAGTCCGTTGAACTGTTTGAAAAGGAACTCGCCGGGGCAAAGACAGTATTCTGGAACGGCCCGATGGGTGTCTTTGAAAAAGAACAGTTTGCGGTCGGCACCATCGGTGTCTGCAAGGCCATTGCCGGTCTGGAAGACTGCACATCCATCATCGGCGGCGGTGACTCCGCATCGGCTGCGAAGAACCTCGGCTACGCGGATAAGTTCACCCACATCTCCACAGGCGGAGGCGCATCTCTGGAATATATGGAAGGGAAACAGCTGCCTGGCATCGCTGTTCTGAGTGAGAAGTAAGATGAGCAGAAAACCAATTATTGTCGGTAACTGGAAGATGAACAAGCTCCAGAAGGATGCCGTTGAATTCATGCAGGGTGTGGAAGCGCACCTGACCGGTGACGAAGCGGCCGACTTCGGCATTGCCGCGCCGTTCACCTGCCTGAATGCCTGTGTGGCCAACGCCAAGCACCTGATCGTTGCGGCCGAAAACTGCAATGCCAAGGACAGCGGTGCCTACACCGGCGAAGTCAGTGTTCCGATGCTGGAAGAAATCGGCATTACCTACTGCATCATCGGGCATTCCGAAAGAAGAACATATTACGCCGAGACAAACGAAGCATGCGCAGCCAAGGCCAAGCGCCTGTTTGCGGCGGACATCGTCCCGATTCTGTGCATCGGTGAAACAGAAGCACAGTATGATGCCGGGGAAACAGCAGCCGTCCTGAAAGAAGAACTGAAAGGTTCCCTGGAAGGCCTGAGTGCGGATGAAGTGTCCCGCATGGTCATTGCCTATGAACCGATCTGGGCGATCGGCACCGGCAAGTCGGCTGACCAGACCATCGCACAGGATTGCTGTGCCCTGGTCAGAAAGACAGTCGAAGAACTGTATGACGCGGATACGGCAGCCAAGGTCCGTATCCAGTACGGCGGCAGTGTCAAACCGACCAACATCAAAGAATACATGGCATGCGCCGATATTGACGGTGCACTGATCGGCGGAGCCTCCCTGAAGGTTGATTCCTTCCTGGAGATCATCGATGCCGTTCGCTGAATAACAGGAGGAGAAAGAAAATGCCTTATATTGTAAGTGTGTACGCCAGAGAAGTACTTGATTCCCGCGGCAACCCGACCGTGGAGTGCGAAGTCGCAACCGAATCCGGCGCCTGGGGCCGGGCTATTGTCCCGTCCGGAGCATCCACCGGTGAAAGAGAAGCGCTGGAACTGCGTGACGGCGACAAGAAGCGCTATGGCGGCAAGGGAACCCTGAAGGCTGTCAAGAACGTCAATGAAAAGATCGCACCGAAGCTGATCGGCATGGATGTTACCGAGCAGACAGCCATCGATAAGATCATGATCGATCTGGATGGTACACCGTTCAAGTCCAAGCTGGGTGCCAACGCTACCCTGGCTGTTTCCCTGGCCTGTGCCAGAGCCGCAGCTGATTACTATGGCCAGCCGCTGTACAAATACATCGGCGGCATGAATGCCAAGGTTCTGCCGGCGCCGATGATGAACGTTCTCAACGGCGGCAAGCACGCCGACTCCACCGTTGACCTGCAGGAATACATGATCATGCCGGTCGGTGCAGAAAACTTCCGTGAAGCCATGCGGATGGGTGCGGAAACATTCCATGCCCTGAAAAAGATCCTGAAGGCAGCCGGTTATGAGACCAACGTCGGTGACGAAGGCGGTTATGCGCCGTCCTGCACAAAGGGCAACGAAGAACCGCTCGAACTGATTGTCGAAGCTATCAAGGCAGCCGGATACAAGCCGGGTGAAGACATCTGCATCTGCCTGGATGCCGCTGCCAGTGAATTCTACAATCCGAAGACCAAGAAGTATGAACTGAGCCGTTCCGGCATGGGTGTCAAGACAACCAAGCAGATGATCGACATGTTTGAAGACTGGTGCAACAAGTATCCGATCATTTCCATCGAAGATGGTCTGGGTGAGAACGACTGGGATGGCTGGAAGAAGCTGACAGACCGCCTGGGTTCCAGAATTCAGCTGGTTGGTGATGACCTGTTCGTTACCAATACGGAATTCCTGAAGAAGGGCATTGAGCTCGGCATTGCCAACTCGATCCTGATCAAGGTCAACCAGATCGGCACGCTGTCCGAAACGATGGATGCCATCGAAATGGCCAAGCAGGCCGGCTACACAGCCGTTGTCTCCCACCGTTCCGGTGAGAGCGAGGACACAACCATCGCTGACCTGGTCGTCGGTGTCAACGCCGGCCAGATCAAGACAGGTTCTGCCAGCCGGACAGACCGGATTGCCAAGTACAACCAGCTGATGAGAATCGAGGAAGAACTCGATACTGTTGCTGAATACCGCGGCAAGGCGGGCTTCTACAACGTCAAGCTCTGAGCTGAAAGATCAAGGTCATCTGCGGATGACCTTTTTCTTCCGGCGTGGTACACTTACTTGAGAATACAGGAGGTAAACCATGAACAGTATTCAGCTGAAAGACAGACTCTGGTGGGTCGGAATCGAAGATTTCGATCTGAAAGTGTTTGATATTATCATGACGACGGAATATGGCACCAGCTACAATTCCTACGTATTGAAGGGCAGTGAAAAAACCGCACTGTTTGAAACGGAAAAGAGCAGGTTCTTTGATGAGTATCTGGGCAGGATCGAGGAAGTCACACCGCTGGGCGATGTTGATTACATCATCATGAACCACACGGAACCGGACCATGCGGACGGCATCGGCCTGCTGCTGGAAAAGAATCCGGAGATCACCGTAGTCGGTACAGCGGTGGCCATCAACAACCTGAAACAGATTATCAACCGCACGGATTTCAAAGCCAGAACAGTAAAGGACAAGGATACCCTGTCACTCGGTGACATCACCCTGGAATTCCATGTCCTGCCGAACCTGCACTGGCCGGATACCATGTGGACATACGCGAAGGAAATTAAGACCCTGTTCCCGTGTGATTCGTTCGGGGCGCACTTTGCCACGGAGGAAGTGCTGCGCTCGAAAGTGACGGATGAAGAGGGTTACTGGAAAGCCGCGAAGTACTATTTTGACTGCATTATGGCGCCGTTCGCCAAACCGTTTGTCAGAAACGGGCTGGTCCGTCTGGGAGAGCTTGATGTCGATATGATCTGCACGGGTCATGGCCCTGTGCTGGACAACCACATCGATGAAATTGTGGAGAAGACAAAGGAATGGTCCGCGCCGCGGCCGTTTGCCAGACCGACCGTGGTGATCCCGTATGTCACGGCCTACGGCTATACCGAAATGATCGCAAAGGCCATTGCGGAAGGCCTGGTGGAGAGCGCCGACGGCAATATGGATGTTCTGCTGCACAACATGCAGGAAGACGATCCGGAGACAGTCATTGATGAAATCAACCGGGCCGACGGTGTTCTCTTCGGCAGTCCGACCATTGTCGGGGAAGCCCTGCCGCCGATTTTCAACCTGACGACGGGTCTGCACGCTGCCCTGGTCAAGGGCAAGCATGCGGCGGCCTTCGGCAGTTTCGGCTGGAGCGGTGAGGCAGTTCCGCATCTGACCGAACGCCTGAAGCAGCTCAACATGAAGGTGCATGACGGCCTGCGCATCCGCTTCAAGCCGTCGGAGGCTGACCTGCGGGAAGCCAAGGCTTACGGTGAATACTTCGGACATCTTGTCCGCGGTACGGTCAAAGCCGACGCCGAATAAGTACCGGCAGAGCCGGAAGTGAAAGCTTCCGGCTTTTCTCTGTTCAGCGCAGGAATTGACGCGGAACAGAAGAACGGTGTATATCAGAAGAAAAGAAAGAAGAAAAAAGACAATGAAAATATGGGCTCACCGGGGCTGCAGCTACAGATACCCGGAAAATACGCTGTCCGCATTCAGGGAAGCACTGAACTATGAAATTACCGGTATCGAACTGGATATCCAGCTCAGCCGTGACGGCCACATCGTGGTCATGCATGACGAGACCGTAGACCGTACGACCGACCACACCGGCTGGCTGAAGGACTATACTTTGGCTGAACTGAAGGCAATGCATATCCGCGGTGATGACAATGAACACGTGCCGACAATCCGTGAAGTGCTGGAACTGATTCACGATGCCTGCGTCAGCCGCGGGGTTCTGCTTAATATCGAGCTGAAAAACAGCGAGGTGCGTTATGAAGGCATGGAGCAGATGATCCTGGACCTGGTCAGGGAGTACGGGATGGAACCGTATATCATCTACTCGTCATTCAATCCGGAGTCTGTGGCCATGCTGAAGAAGATGCGGCCGGACCTCCATGTCGGGGCCCTGGCAGAGTATGCCAGCCGCTGCCTGGAAATTGCCGAAGCAGCCGGGGCGGACGCGCTGCATCCGTTTATCAAGCGGATTGATATCCCGGATCTGAAGACCAGGACAGACAAGCCGGTCAGGGCCTGGAATGTCACGCATTTTGAACCGTTTTATCCGGATGGCGGGGAGATTGAAGTACAGGATACCGCCGCCCTGGAAGCGGCCGGCATCACGGATATCTTTACCAATGCGCCGGAACTATATGTTCCCGGACACGTCTAATTCACAGATAAACATTTACATTCAGGCGCCGGTTTTGTATAATAACTTGGCAAAAGCGAAAGGAGTTTATCCATGCTGAGTGCTTTACTGATGATTGTATCGGCAATACTGATCGTTCTGGTCCTGCTGCAGAGCGGAAAATCAGATGGAATATCCGGAGCGTTTACCGGAACCGGCGGCCTGAATCTGTTTGCTAACGTCAAGGAACGGGGATCTGAAAAGGTGATCACGAACCTGACAATGGCATTCGGGGTTATCTTCTTTGCCCTGGTCATCGCCATCCGTATTCTCGATTAATCACACAGCCGGCATGAAGTACCGGCTTTTTTGATCTTATGGAAACTATGAAACAGAAAATTCTCGCCCTGGTCGGGAACGAGAAGAAGAATACCCTGAACCGCAGTGCCATCGCGTCGCGTCTTGGCGTGGAGAAATCTGCGGATTTTATCGTCTTTGACAAAGCAATGGATGAGCTGGAGGAATCCTGGCAGCTGGTCCGCAACAAGAAAAACATGTATCAGACCCGCAGCCAGGCCGGCTTTATCGAAGCAGTTATCCATATTAGCCGCAAGGGCAGCGGGTATATTGATCTGGAAGACGGTACAGTGCTGATTCCGGCTGAGGAACAGAATCACGCGATGGACCGTGATCTCGTGCTGTTCAAACCATATGACGGCGGCACCGGGACGGTTCTGCAGGTATTGAAGCATGCCCGCACCCATGTAACGGGAACGTACGTCAGAACCGGCAGTACGCTGCGCTGCATCCCGGATGACGACCGGATCCGCAGCGGCAGATATCTGGTCATGAATGAAAAATCACTGTCACCGGCAGAAGGCTCACGGGTGCTGCTCAGGATCGAGTCCTATGACCAGCCGCTGAAACTGCGGCCGGAGCGGATCATCGGGCATGCGGATGACCCCGGCATGGATATTCTTTCCCTGCTGCTGGACAGCGGGGTGGATCCGGAATTCAGCGAAAAGGCTATGCAGGAAGCGCAGCAGGTTCCCCAGGAAGTCCTTCCGGCAGAACTGGCCGGACGGCGGGATCTGCGCGATATACTGACCATCACGATGGACGGGGCCGGTTCAAAGGACTTCGATGATGCCGTGGCGGTCAGCAAGACAGATGAGGGCTGGGAACTGCTGGTGTCCATCGCGGAGGTCAGCCATTATGTAACACCGGGTTCGGCTCTGGACAAAGAAGCATACGAACGGGGTTTTTCGGTCTATGTGACCGACCGGGTGGTGCCGATGCTGCCGCATGCGCTGAGCAACGGGATCTGCAGCCTGAATCCGCAGGCAGACCGGCTGACGATCACCTGTGCCATGCGGATTTCTCCTGAAGGGAAAACCACTGCCGCGGAAATCTTTCCGTCTGTGATCCACTCGGATGAACGGATGACCTATGAAGATGTCAACCGGATTTACAGCGGTGATGAGGACATGCGGACGAAATACAGTCATCTGCTCAATATGCTGGAGGATCTGCGGGCCTGTGCCGATGCGGTGCGAAGGGATAGAACATGGCGCGGGGCCATCGATTTTGATACGGAAGAAGCCGAGATCATCGTTGATGAGAAAGGCCATCCGACAGAGGTGAGAGCCCGGGTGCGGGGTGTGGCCGAACGGGTCATCGAAGACTGCATGATCGCCGCAAATGTCAGTGTTGCCCGCTTCATGCACGCCAATGCCATTCCCTGTGTTTACCGGATTCATGAAGAACCGCAGCTGCGGAAACTGCGGGCATTTGAACAGCTGTCATTCCGGCTGGGCTGCCGGTTTACCCGGCCCCGGGACAGTTCGGTAAAGGCGAAGGATCTGCAGGCATTTCTGGAAAGCTGCCGGGAAGAACCGCAGTATGAAGTGCTGTCCCGCAGCCTGCTCAGATGCATGCAGAAAGCCAGGTATGACAGTGTCTGTGCCGGACATTTCGGCATTGCCGAAGAAGATTATCTGCATTTCACTTCACCGATCCGCCGGTATCCGGACCTGATTGTCCACCGGATGCTGCGGAAATATGCATTTGATGAAAACGGCGCGGGGAAAGACCGGGCCGGGGACGAAGCGGCAGTTCAGGAAATAGCCGTCCAGGCCAGCATGCGGGAGCGGATTTCTGACGATGCCGAATGGACTGTTACGGATATGAAGAAGGCCGAATACATGGCAGACCACATCGGTCAGCAGTATGAAGGAATCATCTCTTCCGTTACCGGTTTTGGCTTCTATGTCCTGCTTGCCAATACAGTTGAAGGTCTGGTCCGTATCCAGAGCCTGAGTGATGATTACTACCGTTACAGCGAAGAAGAGGGCTCCCTGGTCGGCCGCAGCCGCGGCAATACATACCGGCTTGGCCAGAAGGTGAGGATCAGAGTCGTGGCAGCTGATAAGAATACGCGCACAATTGACTTTGAACTGATACAATCAGGAAAGAAGCCGATGCACAGGCCGTCCGGCAATCAGAAAAGAAGACGGCAGACCCGGCCGGGAAGGAGAGAGCGGCATGGCAGAAAAAAATGATGGAATGAAGGTTGTCGCCCAGAACCGCCGGGCCAGCCATGATTATTTCCTGGATGAGAAAATCGAATGCGGTATTGCCCTGACCGGTACGGAGATCAAATCGGTGCGGGAGGGGAAGATCCAGTTTCAGGATTCCTATATTTCCATACGCAACGGGGAAGCCTGGATCAAGGGAATGCATATTTCCCCCTACAAATACGGCAATATCTTCAATGTGGATGAAACCAGGGACCGCAAACTGCTGATGCATAAATATGAGATCCGCAAGCTTTATGACAAAGTGCGGCTCAAGGGTTACACGCTGATTCCGGTCCGCATGTATCTGAAAAGCGGGCGGGCCAAACTGGAAATCGCCCTGGCCCGCGGCAAGAATCTCTATGACAAGCGGGAAAGCGCGAAACTGCGCGACGCCAAGCGGGAGGTGGAGAAAGCGCTGAAATTCAAGAGGTAGGAAACGATGGAAGAACTGGCTGAAATTATGCGTCTGCATGCTGAAAAATACCCCGGCATGAAACCGCAGGACTGCATCAAGCTGCTGTATCAGAATACCTGGGGCGGCGGGCATATGATTGCCGATCCGGAAAAGTCCCTGGCATACCTGAAACAGGAACTGCAGGAGGTTGAACCGGATCCGGAAGCGGAACTGTATGTGCCGATCGGCAGCGGCATGTGCCGGCTGAACCTGGCCAGGGCAATGACGCTGTATTCCGCTGAAGAGATCAACGGTTGGTTTGTCCGCAGCGCCGCTGTCACGACCGGCTCCATGACCGAGTTCATGCGGAAGCTGAAATTCTTCAGGAATCATTTTGAGTCCTTCGGCTTCTCTGTCAGCCGTGAAGAGATGGAGGCATATCTTGCCTTTTACCGCGGTAATGCCTATCCGGCGGTTCATCACAGCGAAGAATACCGGAACCTGTACCATCCGCATTACCGTGTCATCCGCATGGGGCTCTGGGAGACAGTTGATATTCCGGCAGAAAAGTGATACATTACTCTCGCATCAGACACGGGGCTGTCAAGGTTTCGACAGGTTTACGTTTGATCCGGATTGCAGTGGAGTTGTGCCCTAAGCACTATTAAATTTAAACGCTAACAGAAACAATAGTTTCGCATTCGCTGCTTAATCGCTCGATAAAGAGCTGCAGCTGAGCCGGCCGGCAGATTGCCGTTTGCTGTCGACTGTGTAATTCAAGCGGATAAGGTGAATCCCGCGCCTGGAAGAGGATCCTGACAAATTTACAGGCAGATTCGGCTGACGGGTAGTCCGCTGTCATGTCGCCGTCTTATCAATCAGCGGTCTAAACTGTAGATATCCGGATGTGG
Source organism: Solobacterium sp. (assembly GCA_017433125.1). Lineage (GTDB taxonomy): Bacteria > Bacillota_I > Bacilli_A > Erysipelotrichales > Erysipelotrichaceae > Bulleidia. The sequence continues at coordinate 14,707 of JAFRHT010000133.1, read as the reverse complement.
GACGACTCTTGGACAGGGGTTCGACTCCCCTCAGCTCCACCATAGACAACAGACAGGACTGCAACAGTCCTGTTTTTTGTGTTTATTGGTGGAAATGTCAAATTCTATTTACATTTGACAGTTCATTTTGTATGATAAAAATGTAAAATACATTTAACATTACGAGGGAATGGTTATGAAAAAGATTTTTATGAAAGCAGATGAAATGGAAATGGCAGTGAATTACAAAGCAGCCCGTAATACCTATGTGTTTTTAGAGGTGTCACTTGCGGTGTATTGTCTGATCTATCGTCTGAGAACAGGGGAACTGCCCTGGGTCTGGCTGATCTTCATTGGTTCCGGTTTAGTGTTCTGGGGAACGAAATCGATAGAAACAAAGCGTCTTACTGCTCCGGGGGATTCTGATGAAGAATAATATCAAAGAACTCCGGAAGAGTAAAAGCCTGCGGCAGGAAGACCTGGCGGAGATCCTCGGAGTTACCAGACAGACCATTATTGCGATAGAAAACAATAAATATGATCCGACACTGGAATTGGCGATGAAGATTTCTGAATACTTTGAAATGAGTGTGAACGAGATCTTCAGTCTGAAATAGGAAGTTTTCAACTTGTTATTCTGCGAAGAATCTTATACTCCCTGCTGATGATCAGGGATTCGTCTGAACTGCCATTGGATCCTCCATGAACGATGAACAGGATCTGAAGATCCTGTTTTTTTGTATAATTAAGTGAAGGATAAAATCAAATTGATGGGGTGGTAAGCAGGACATGAATATAGTTGAGTATGGCACTGAGCATAAAGATACGATTATTCTGCTTCATGGCGGCGGATTGTCATGGTGGAACTACCGGGAATCGGCGATGCTCCTGCAGAATGAGTATCATATCGTTCTCCCGATTCTTGACGGACATGCAGGCAGTGACCGGCCGTTTACAACGATTGAAGAAAATGCGGCCGAGATCATTTCCTTCATTGATGTGCATCTGGGCGGGCATGTTCTGCTGATCGGTGGTCTTTCTCTGGGCGGTCAGATCCTGCTTGAACTATTGTCTCAGCGGGGAGATATCTGCACCCATGCATTGGTCGAGAGCGCGGCGGTCATTCCTTCAAAACTGACGAACGCGTTGATTGCCCCGGCTTTCGGCAGCAGCTACGGACTGATCAGCAACAGAAGTTTCGCCAGACTGCAGTTTCAATCCCTGCACATGAAGCCGGAGCTGTTTGAAGATTATTACCGGGATACCTGCCTGATTAAAAAGCAGGACATGATCGCTTTCATGAAAGCAAATACGTCATATGCGCTGAAGGATGCATTCAGGGAAACAGCTGCGGACGTACACGTTTATGTCGGGGAAAAGGAGACAGGGGAGATTCTGCGCTCCGCGGAAGCCATCTGCAGGATGCGTCCCTCCTGCAGCCTGCACCGTATGAAAGGCCTGCGGCATGGAGAGTTTTCAATCAACCACGCGGATCAGTACGCGGAAGCCATACGGCGGATCATTCATGGTGAATAAATACCAGACTGTGAAACAGGTCAGGATATGATGATAAGAAAACAGCAATGCCACGGGATACCGGCATGGATGGCTGACCGTGATATGCCGCTTTGCCGGGGTTCCGTTAACTGCCTGTTCTTTGAACTATGGAAGAGTAATCATCTGCCGGCGGGGACAGCGGTATCTTTCTTTGTGATTCGAACCATCAACAAACGGGATCTTAAACTTTATGGTGAACAAATCATATTATGATATTTATAGCGAGAGCCAATCGGAATTTATGGAGGAAAGAACATGCAGAAGCGAACGAACATTCTGGCAGGGTTTCTTGTCGTTATAATGGTTGTTTCACTGGCCGCCTGTTCTTCCGGCAAAGAGAAAACAGTGTTTGACATGATCAGAGAGAGCCCTGCCGCAAGGATGGAACTGCCGGATGGATCAAGCACGATCATTGACAGTGAGATTGCATCACTCCATTCTTTTGCTGATCTGGACATAAAGGCATCTCCTTTGGAACCTGCTGACAGTGAAGAGGACTGGCTGTACCGCATTGTCTTCAACCCTTCTGAGAAAGTGACAGGAACCGATGAAATCATAGTTTCTTTTCATTCGGACTATGTGCAGATCAATACAGAGTATTTCCTGCCTGCAGATGGTGTCTCATATGAGAGTATCCTTGAATGGGCTGAGGGCAAATTCGCTTACTTTTCGGGATAGAACCGCATGTTCCTTTTCATGTTGTTCTGCAAGGGGCTGGAAAATCTCCGCCGAAGGATTCATCTGAACTGCTGTTAATTCCATTTGGACAACAGACAGGACTGTTACTGTCCTGTTTTTGTATAATTATGCTGAAAAGGCAAAGCGGAGTTTGAAATGGAGAAGTGTATGCCGGAAGATAATGAAAACAAGATAAGGACTACCCGCCGCAATGACTGGAGGACAGAGCCCATGCCTGAACAGCATGAGGTTTTCGTACTCACCAGGTCTTTCAGCGATGAGGAAATGGCTGTGCTCCGCCGCGGCAATATTCCCCAGGCGATGGAAGACAAGTGGTTCTGGTATATGGAGGATTCGACGCTTTGGGCACACCGCAGCTGGACAGGGCACTGCATTTACCGGATTGACTTTAAAAAAGACAATCATCATATCGTGACGGTCAACCGTGACCCGGAACAGTACAGGTCCAGCAGTATCGAAGCAGACATCGAGACACTAAACAAACTGTTAAACTGGTGGATCCGGGCGCCCTATGATCACTATGGTGAGTGGCTGTCGGAAACATATGATGTATTGCAGAAAGCAGGCAAGGCATAATCCATAAGGCGGCTGCGGGAATGAGAATGAGGAAGATATGAGCGATTTCATCTGGTTTGTTATGACGGGAGTCCTGTTTGTGCTCTTAGGCATGATATTCATCATGCTGGGCTGGCAGATCTGGAAAAAGCAGAAGATGGATCTGATCATCAGTTATCACAGCGGCAGGGTAAGTGAGGAAAACAGACAGGCATACTGTACGTTTGCGGGCGGCGGAGTTCTTGTGATGGGAATCGGGTTTCTGCTTTCCGGAATCTGCACAGCATTGAATCAGTCTGTGCTCATCTTTGTTCCAATGACGGCCGGCTTTGTTATCGGACTGGGGCTGCTGACAGCAGCAGTGAGGAAATACAATCACTGACAGAACGGCAGGTGCAGAGCGCCGGCGGGGACAATGTCTGAAAGAATAATAAGTCATGCAGACCGGACTATGATGAGGGAGAACTATGAACAGCATATGGTCAGATTATGTGCAGGGTGTAATGACGCTTTATCTCAGCAGAAAGCTGAGATTTGACGACCATTTCTTTACGCAGTATGACAGGGTGTTCAGCCTTGACCATGACAGCGAACTGAAGATTCTGGAAATCGGCTGCGGGCCCGGCGCGCTGGCGGAAGCACTGCACAGGTGGTATCCCAGGGCACAGATCACGGCCATTGACAGGGACAGCAGATTTATAGCGTTCGCCCGGGAAAACGTAACAGGTGTAAATTTCATGGAAGCTGACGCTGTACATCTGCCGTTTGAAAACGATTCGTTTGATGTCACAATTTCCTATACGGTGCAGGAACATGTTGAACCGTCAGCCTTCTGGAATGAACAGAAACGGGTGCTCAAACCCGGCGGGGTATGCCTGTGCCTGTCTGCCAGGAGAGGAATACAGTGCGTCGCACCGTGCCTGGAAATGACAGCGGGAGAAAAAGACTTCTGGGACAGTGTCCCGCCGGCAGATGATGAACTGGAAAAGTATGGTGTCGGCAGGTACCGGGTATCGGAGGCAGGCCTTCCCATTTCCATGGAACAGCATGGCTTTGCGGATGTGACGACCGGGTATGCGCTGATTGATCTTACTCCGGATAACCCGGGATATTCTTCACAGATGGCCGAAACCATGATTGAAGCGATGCGGCAGAATGATCTGGAAGCGATCCGGTCTGCGCATTCACCCGGCGCACAGAAAGCAGTTGACAGTGTCAATGCCAAATATGACAAGCGCCTCCGCCTGTACCGTGAGGGGATCAGGCAGTGGGACACAAATGTTTCAGTGACAATGATTGTCCGCGGGAGAAAGGAACTGATTCCATCAGAATAAAGTGCGTCTATGAAAAGAAAACTCAGAATTATCAGTCTGATCATGTTTGTGATCGCGGCTGCATTTGTGGCGGCTGCGCTGTCAAATCCTGCCCTGGGCCAGGTGATTTATATCGGGGATTTTGCCTTCGGGCCAAAGCTGTGGCGGATATGCTATGCCTTATATGCGGCTGTAATGATATATCTGTTTATCGCGTCGTTCATTGTCCAGAATAAAAAGTAGGCAGGTGTATATGAACAGAATGCTCGAACAGACAGAGTGCTTTATGCGTGAGGTTCTGCAGAAGGAATTGCCTGGTGTAAAGACGGCTGATCTTGAAAAGACGGTGCAGTCTTTTACATGAACGGAAAAAACGGTACGGCTTTCGACTGGTATGTCAACGGGCATCTTCCGGGGAACTCCGGACTGTCAATTCCGTTTTGTTCTATGAGCCTGCCCTGAGCGAATTCATCAGTGCGCTCTGCGGCACGGCAATCGTCCGGACCGCATCCGACCGGTTTGAACCTGATGCGCCGGGGAAACAGATCTTCATAGAGAAAAAATAAGAGCGGGAAGGCGCTGAATCATCATGATGCGCTGCCGCGCCGGGCGTTAAGCATTCAGGAATCATGCTTTTTAACGGAGAATCATATGTCATTGGAATTTAAAGAGGGAAGCGGCTGGAAATGCTGCTATGATCCTGAGTCCGGCCTGTACACGGCACAGACCGGATCCATGGGGAATCAGGATCTTTATGAGATCACAAAGGAAATCTATGACCATGTGGATGACCCTGATGTAGAATGGCCGGAGCTGATGATCAGCAATGGCAGGCTCCTGTTTAAGGCGGTTGATGACCGCTGCGGGCCGCCGTATACGGTTGTGCTGGATTCTGACTATCAGACGATTTGTCCGTGGGCAAAGACCCGGACAGCCGGAAGGGTGTGGGGTGATGACATGACAGATGCGGTTGTGGAAGTATTTGCCTCACAGGAGAACAACCGTGAGCAGCGGCGCAGGAAACGCCGGGAAAGAGAAAAGAGGGAAGATTCTCATTTGCCGGAATGACGGCAAACCGGGATTAATGAGGTAATCGATCATGAAAATTGAATGGGTTGACGGTTTTGAAATCAAGGCTGCTGTAGATAATAACGAAATCGTGATAACGGCAAACCGGGAAGGGCTGCTCTCACTGGCAAAACAGCTCACAGCGCTCGCTGACGCCGTGCCGGGGGAACATATCCATTATGATGAGCTTAATTCTCTTGAAGAGGGCTCGGCGGAAATGATTATTGAAAGAATACGCTGAAGGCATCAAGGAGGTACAGGGTAATGGCAGATTATCGGTTTCCAGCACTTGTGGAAAAAGAAAAAGGGTTCGAATTCTACCAGGCTTTCCGTGATGAAGTCGACTGGGTCATCGGAGGTAAAGACAACACATACTGGTTTGTGATCATGCGGGATCAGTCGGTCAGGGAGACATATATCGGAACGCTGAAAGACGGCGTATGGTCCGACCGCCTGATCAAGGGAAAGGGAAAAAAGAAAACCGTTAAAGACATGCCCGGGGAAAGCACCATCAGGCGCATAGAGGAAAGAGCTTTCTTCATGCAGGATGCGGAGTGGGTCAGGGACAGGAAGCCGAGACTGGTTGAAGATGCGCATCCTCATTATCACTATGTCTGTGGCTTCGGTGATAAGGCCCTGGATATATCGGAAGCCTATGGCGTGAGTATTGCATACTCGGCTCTGAAAGATCCTTCAGCCGGTTTCCGTCTGCGTTATCTTTACACGGGAAAAGACGTGGAAAGCCCGGAATGATTCCGGGCCTGCGCAGTTAAGAATTGTGCTGATGAAAGGGGACTGTTTCCGGGCGGCCCGGATGCACGGATCATGCATTCACCATCCGAACAGTCCTTTTCTGCGTTTATAGAAGGGCGCTCCTGTGGCGGCGCTTTTGCCGAATGAATCCGTGAACGGAACCATATCGATGGGAATGCCGTTGTGAATATGCGGTGTTCCTGCCCGCGCGATCGCTGAAAACACGGTATTCCGGTCTCCGGTAAAGTCCACAATCAGCAGGTAGCTCTGTTCATCTTTATTGATCATCAGTTTCAGCCAGATGGCGCTGATGGCCTTGTTGGTTTTTGCGTATTGCCGGATCGCCTCAACCATTTCGGCCGGATAATCGGCAGGTTCACCGATCTGGACGCGGGTATCCTGTTCAACCGTGTTTTCCGTAAAACCTTTTTTGAGATAATCCTTGTGCTGTTTGATATGAACCACATTCTGGGGCGTAATGACAAAATTATCACTGAACGGGTTGATGACCGCTCCGGCTTTTCCCGCTGTGACGGCGGCGATGTCATCAAAAGAAACGATCAGTGTATCGACATGGATATCCCTGTATTTTTCATTCTTCCGCAGCTCCGTCCAGTCAGTGTAGACGGGCAGATAATGTGTTCCGTTCGCATCGGCAATCATCTCGAACGATATCGTGGAATTCTGTTTGAACACGGCTGTGCCGTTGTCATTATGTTCAACAGCATTTTCATCCATTTGAATGACGGCAAGCAGGTGGGCATTCATTGCCAGCTCTTCCGCAACTGCTTCAGCTGCGGCATTCCGCTTTGTTTCGTCCTGATTGCGGAACACGTTCAGGAGTTCTCTCAGTTTCGGGTTTTCAACCGGTTTATTCACATCTACACTCATGGATCCACCTCCTGCGCTGACCGCCGTACAGCGGATAGCAGCCCTGTATAAAAAATATCTTATCATCATCCACCGCCATGAAGACAGGCAGAAAAAGGGCTGCCGGCAGTTCAGGAATGATGAGTCTGTTACGGAAAAGGAAGCCGGGCCGCGGTTTATTGCCGAGAGACACGTGCTTCCTTTGCTTTTGGATAATAACGCCGGTACTCAGTAATCCAGCGGCTCAATCATCACTTCGGCAACGATGTCGCCGTCTCCCAGGATCTCCCTGAGTTCGTCCGGGGAAACCCCGATGATCCTGCCGAGGCGTGTGAAGTCCCAGGTGTTCTCGCCATAGTAGATACTGAGCTGGCTGCCCTGATACAGGATAACGTCACCCGGAACGGTTGTGATTCTTTCATCGCTGTGCGGCAGGTCCCAGGGCAGGGAACCGACCTTTTCAAAACCGCCGTAATCGGACATGGTGATCTCAATGCTGCTTTCGCCCAGCCTGGCGATCAGGGCTTCGGCCGAAGCATTTTCTGCGGGAACGGCATACAGCAGCTGGTCATTGATCCGGAAAGCGAGCTGGCACTCCTCCGGGATATTGTTGGCAGTTTCCTTCACGATTTCTCCTTTCCAATCGACGATTCCGCCGAATTCATAGACATGTTCATAACCCAGTCCGGCCAGTTTTTCCGCCGCCGTCTTTGCCCGGACCCCGGTACGGCAGTAAATGAGGATGATCTGTTCCTTGTCCGGCAGTTCTTCCGGCATGGTGTCTGTGATGGTTTCATTGGGAATGCAGATGGCCCCGGGGATATGGCCCTCGGCGAATTCCTCATGAGTCCGGACATCCACGATGACGCTGCCGTTGTCCTGCCGCATCATTTCAGCTGCTTCATCCTGTGAAATATAAGTATACATGGAGTGATTCTGTGAAGTTGATGTAACCGTACAGGCGGTCAGCAGGACAGCAGCTGCCATCAGGCAGGAGATTTTTTTAACTGTTTTCTTCATGATTTCATTCTATCTGCTCATATGCGTTTCATTGTGAAAGATATTTGCGGCGGGCAGCCACCACCTGGCGGATGTGTTTTCCGGTAGTCGTGCAGCAGCCGCCGACAGCGTCCGCGCCTGCCGCCATATAAGCCAGGGCATATGCTTCAAAATCCAGCCTGTCGCTGCTGCTCCATGTCTTTGTAACAGGGTCATAGACTTCGCCGCTGTTGGGATAGACGGCAACCGGCAGACCCGTCCCGCTTCGCAGCCGGCGGATCAAAGATGTGATGTATTCCGGTTTTGTGCAGTTGATGCCAAGCATTCGCAGATGCGGATGATCTCGGGAAAGCACCTCGGCACAGTGACGGATGTCCTCGCCATGGCAGGTATGTGAACGGTCACGGCAGGTGAAGCTGATCCAGTAGTCCGCCCCGAGCTGTTCGGCAATATCGGCCTCGACAAGCACCTCCGGCAAAGCCGGCTGGGTTTCCAGCAGCAGGATATCCGCCCCTGCCTCATGCAGCAGCTGCATCCGCCGGTAATGGAAATCCCGGAGGAATTCCGGGTCCATGGAATAATTGCCGGTATATTCCGAACCATCGGCAAGATATGCCCCATAAGGGCCGACAGCCCCCAGGCAGAGGGGATACATGCGGCCGGCTGCTTTGCCCTCGTCGTTCCACCACTGTTCCCGCGCTTCCAGGAACAGGGTAACGGAACGGGTGATCAGTTGCTCTGCTTCTGTCTCGGTGCATCCGGCTGCCATCAGGCCCGGAATGGTTGCCTGGTAACTGCAGGTGATGCCGCAGTCGGCGCCGGCACTGAAATAATCATAGTGAACCCGGTGGACCAGTTCCGGCTGATCCTTCAGAACGGACGCGGTCCACAGGGCATTGTTCAGATCAGCCCCGAGGGCTTCCAGGGCGGTTGACATGGAACCGTCGATGATCATGATGCGGTTCTGCCGCAGGATTTCATTCAGGTCTGTTTTCATTCTGTCTGCCTCATGCTTTTTTCTACATTCATGCATAAAAACAACTATCGGTCAACTGTAGTATAATTGTTCAGGAAACTGTACGGACAGTTTTCTTTTCGGAGCGGAATATGAAAAAGAATGCTATCAGAGTTTTGTACGGGATCGGGATGGGACTGATTTGGAGTGCCGTTTTAAGCGGTATTCTGAACAGTCCGGCCGGGATAGTGATCGGGGTATGCCTCGGGGCACTTTATATGTATTGGGGCCCGAATGCCGCCAGAGCGAAAGAACAGGAAGCGAAGGACAGCAAAAATGATTGAAACAATAAAGAAATATATGGAACCGAACCGGAAAATCAGAACCGCGGAACTGGTCTTTCTGATCCTCTTCCTGGCGGTTGCGGCCGGGTCTTATATCTTCGGCAGTGCGCAGCTGAACCGTGATCCCGGGGAACTGACGTATACCGGCACACTGGTGATGGAGCGGGACCGGGACGCGGAAGACTATGATGAGGACAGCACCGTCTGTGATGTCATCTACGTCAGCGGTGACAGGAAACTGACGGTGACCTATCCGTATGAGAAATATGAGCAGCTGGAAGCCGATACAATCACAGCCTATGCCTATACGGCCGGCAGCGGCACGGAACTGCTGTTCGATCATGAAAATCCGGCCCCGGAGGAAATCCGGAGCACATACAGGCATGTGACAGCAGAAGAGCTCATGCCGGTGTTCAACCTCGGCAACGCGCTGCTGATCCTGACCGTCTCCCTGGGCGTGGTCCTGCTGTTCTCACAGTTCTTTACGACCTATGAGAAATGCTGGTTCATGTCCATCATGGCTCTGGCAACGGTGGTGTCGGTCTTCTTCCCGGAAGAGAGCGCCAACGGGGTCAACGGCATCGTGATCATGCTGCTGTATCTGCTGGATACCTTCCTGAATATTCTGTGTGAGCTGCTGATCTCGAAACAGTCACGGTATAACTTCCTGGTGTCGATAGCCGTTGAAATAACCGAGATTGTGATATGCCTGGTGCTGATGTACCGCTTTGCCACAATGATGGTAACCCTGCTGTTCTGGCTGCCGATTGACATTCTCAGCTTCATCAACTGGTCGAAGCACAAAGATGATGAGGAAGACGAACTGACCCGGGTCAGAAGACTGAAGGGATATCAGGAAGTGCTGGTGATCCTGGCAATCGCTGTCTGGACGGCCGTGGTCGGCTGGCTGCTGAGCGGGCTGAATATCCAGACGGACTTCTTCGGCGGCAACCGCAATCTGGAAATCATGGTCATCTACATGGATGCCTGTGCCTCGGCAGTCGGCATCGCCAATGGCCTGTTTATCTTCTTCCGCATGCGGGAACAATGGATTGCCTGGTATATCTGTGCGATTCTGGAGGCGATCATGAATATCCTGGCCGGGCAGTATGTCCTGCTGGTGCTCAAACTGGGTTACTTTACAAATACGACCTACGGTTATATCAAATGGAGCAGGTATATCAAAACACACAGGGAAGAAGAATTGTCGCTCTTCTAAACACGCATTGATAATGCCGGATAAAGTTAGTAAAATAAACATGTTAAAACGAAAGCAGGTGTACTATGGCAATTGAAGCAGGAGATTTTAAAACCGGACTGACACTGATCGTGGACGGAGATCCATGGGTTGTTCTGGATTTCATGCATGTGAAACCGGGTAAGGGCGCTGCGATTCTGCAGACCAAGATGAAGAATCTGAAGACCGGTTCCACGCAGGAAAGAAATTTTAACGCGTCAACAAAATTCGAAGCGGCCAATATCGAGAGAATCACAGCGACATTCTCTTATTCCGCTGACGGTACATACTACTTCATGGATGTCGAAACATATGAGACATATGAAGTGGCCGAAAAGCAGATCGAAGACAAGAAGTATTATATTACCGACGGTCTGGAAGTCGTGCTGATGATGTTCGAGGGCAACATCCTCGATATCGGGCTGCCGGCCAGCGTCCAGCTGACGATTGCCGAGACAACCCCGGTCATCAAGGGCGCGCCGTCAACCCAGACAAAGGTCGCCGTAACCGAGACCGGTCTGACGCTGCGGGTTCCGCAGTTCATTGACCAGGGTGAAACAATCTCTGTCACAACCAGCGACGGCAAGTACGCAGGAAGAGCTTAACAAGCTCTTTTTTCTGATCTATGAAAAGAACAGTGCTGATTACGGGAGCCAGCGGGGGAATCGGCAGTGCCATTGCCCGGGAACTGGCCAAAAACGGTGATGACATTGCCGTTCATTATCACCAGGCGGAAGAAAAAGCCCGCCGGCTGCAGCAGGAGCTGACTTCTGCGTATGGCGTGCGGGCCATGGTTGTGCAGGCGGATGTGGCCAGTGAAACGGAAACCGACCGGATGTTCACCGCGGTTGAAAAGGAACTCGGACCGGTGTCCGTACTGATCAACAATGCGGCAGTGGATATGCCGGATCTGTTTTCCCGCAAGGATGCAGAAACCTTCCGGCGGATCCTTGATGTCAATGTGGTCGGAGCCTTCAACTGTGCCCGCCGGGTTTACCGTTCCATGATGGAACATGAATACGGAAAGATCATCAATATATCTTCCACCAACGGCATTAATACATACTATCCGATGTGCCTGGACTATGACGCGTCCAAGGCGGCCCTGATATCCCTGACCCATAACCTGGCGGTGCAGTTTGCCCCGTATGTCACGGTGAACGCAGTGGCGCCCGGCTTTATCGGGACGGAGAAGGAACTGGCAGGCTATGACGAGGAATTCCTGAAACAGGAGACAGAGAAGATCCTGCTGAAAAGATACGGGCAGCCTGAAGAGGTTGCCCGGCTGGTACGGTTCCTGGTCAGTGAGGAAGCCGCGTATATCAATAACAGTGTCATCCGCATCGATGGCGGACAGATGGGAAGCTGCTAAGCTTCCTTTTTCTTTGCCTTGGTCAGGGCAAGCATGACGGAGAGCTTCCCGTATTCCAGTGACAGGCCGCCCTGCATGTACAGCGTATAGGGCGGGATCACCGGCGCATCGGCACTCAGTTCAATCGTGCTGCCCTGGGTAAAGGCCCCGCAGGCCATGACTTCGTCAAACGGATAACCGGGCATCGGCGCCGGCATGATACGGACAAAGGAGTCGATTGGTGAAGATTCCTGCAGGCCCTGGGTAAAGCGGACCAGGCTGTCCTTGTCTCCCAGTTCAACCGTCTGGATGATGTCGGTGCGGAATTCGTCATAGCGCGGGGATACATTGTTATAGCCCAGTTTTTCCATCATATAGGCCGTAAAGACCGCGGTTTTCAAAGCGCCTGACACAGCCCTCGGGGCCAGGAAGAGGCCTTTGAAAAAAGCGTTGTTCAGGTTGAAGTTTGCGCCCTGTTCCTTGCCGAGACCAGGGGCGGTCAGGCGGTCGGCAGCCATGGCGATCAGGTCAGCCCGGCCGGCAATATAACCGCCTGTCGGGGCGACACCGCCGCCCAGGTTTTTCATCAGGGAGCCGACAACCAGGTCTGCCCCGGCATGCCCGGGTTCACGGTCTTCGACCAGTTCACCATAGCAGTTGTCCACCATGATGATGACCTCTGTGTTGACTTCCCGGATCCGGCTAACCAGATGACTGATCTGGGCGATGGTCAGGGACTTCCGGGCGGAGTAGCCGCGGGAGCGCTGGATTTCCACCAGTTTCACATCGTTTCTCTGCAGCCTTCTGACAATGGCGTCCTCGTCGAATTCGTTGCTGACCAGATCAATCTGCTCATACCTGACGCCTGCATTTTTCAGTGACTGGCTGGATTCACCGTACAGGCCGATCATTTCCTGCAGGGAATCGTATGGCGTGCCGGTCAAAGAGATCATGGTGTCACCGTGCCGGAGCAGGGCGGAGAAAGCCAGCCAGAGGGCGTTGGTGCCGCTCATGATCTGCGGCCTTACCAGGGCATCTTCACAGCCCAGAACGGACGCGAAGATCTTCTCCAGCTTGTCCCGTCCGGCATCGTAATTGCCGTAGCCGTTAATATCCGCAAAGTCCGAATAGGAAACGTTATTCTCCATGAAAGCAGACAGAATCCGGTCGGAATTGATCAGGCTGATTCTGTCGATGCTGTGATAGATTTCCTCCAATTCCCGGTCGGACTGTGCCGCAAGCTCCAGTATGCCTTTATCAATCCGGTCTGTAATCATAGCGCCGTGGTTCTCCTCTCAATTCTTTTATTATAGTATTTTCAGACGGAAATGATGATGCCTGTATGCAGAAACACAAAAGCCCCTGAATTGAACAGGGGCTTCTGTGTAAGAGGAAAGAATGATCAGAGCATGACTCTGAGGGAATGTTCTTTCTGGTCAGCCGGGAACAGGAATTCATCCTCAGCCGGTTTTCCGTCAAGCATATATGTGCTTTCCGGCCGGGCCCGGAAGGAAGCGCTGCCGTCGATTTCGACATGCAGGGTTGTGCCGCCGATCTGCAGGTCATAGGCAAACCACGGTGCTTTCAGAACCGGACGGATCCGCAGCCGGCCCTCACGGAACTCAAGGCCGCAGATCTCATACAGGGCCAGGGTCAGCCAGGAAGCGGTGCCGGAGAGGATCGGGCCGATGTTTTCACCGGTGATCGAGTTGTTGTACTGCGTGCAGAACCGCGGGTTCCCCTTGAGGACAAAGGGATCATCCATGGTCCGGCAGGGCAGGGTCTTGTCGATCATGAAGAAGGCAAGATCACGCAGCCGGGCGGCCAGTTCCGGATCGGCAGCTGTTCTGGCGGCCTGCAGGGAAGCCGTGACCGCCATCATCGCCGCATGCTTGAAGACACCGCCGTTCTCCCGGTCACCGGGGAAGTAGAACGATGTCCCGGTGATGACACCGAGCCGGTCGTAGTCAACCGCCGTGCACAGTTTCAGCCCGGCCGGGGTTTTCAGGGAAGTTTCCACATGGTCCAGCATGGCTCTGATCTGTTCATCATCGGCACAGCCGCTCAGCAATGCCCAGCTGTAGGAGTTCAGATAGAATGTGCCGTCGGTATCCGGATCGGCTGAGAGCCCGTCACCCGGGGCACCGAGATAACGGAAGGAGCGGTCATCATTGATCAGGCAGCGGGCATACCAGGTATCCTTCCAGGCGTGCTGCCGCAGGCTCTCGCGGGTTTCCGTGCAGATATCTTCAGCCAGCTCAGCCAGGGCCTGATCGTGTGCCAGTTCCGCCAGCCGGGCTGTCTCTTCGGCCGCCCTGACCAGCAGGAAGCCGTTCATGACGCTTTCACTCTGGGTATTCTGCAGCGCGGCGCCGTACGGCTGGTGCTGCTGTTCGATCTGCCGGCGGTACTGCTGTTCTTTCTCCGGCCCGTTCATGACACAACGGTCGAGCCGCAGCGTATCGTTCCAGTCAGCGGTATCCAGCAGCGGCAGCCGGTGCTTCCCGACGGAAATACGGCCGGAATAAATGATAATAGCCTTCAGCGTATTCAGCAGGGTTCTTGTCCTGCCGGAACCGGCCATCGGGAATTCCTGGTGCAGAAAAGCGATGTCACCGGTCAATGTGACGTAGCGGTATACTGCCTGCACCAGCCACAGCTGATCATCCGAGCACATGCCCGGTTCCTTGCCGCGGGTGGTGAAGTTGTGATAGGCATAACCCATCGGGAAGACATTGACGATCCATGCGGAAAGCAGTTCCCGGATCAGCGCATCCTTGCCCTGGGCATGGAAATAATACATGGAAGCGTAGAGGTCCTGAATTTCCCGGAAGCCGGTTTCCCGGTATGCTTTCTGGGTCCAGGCAAACGAACGGGATACATATGTTCAGCCGGGGTGAACTGATCCGCCATTACATGGTCATGCCGGTCATTGTGACGCTGATCAGTGCCCTGATCGGCAATATTCTCGGCTATACGGTCATGAAGTACTTCTGTGCTGACATGTATTACAACAGCTACAGCCTG
>JAFRHT010000132.1 GCA_017433125.1 Solobacterium sp. | reverse complement strand
GCCGCCTATGCCCGCAAGATCGTCAGTATGATGATCCAGGCTGCTGACCGCAAATAATCTTCACCCAGCCCGTGTACAACGGGCTTTTTTATTTTCTTTCCGGCAGCTGGGCCAGAATAATTGCCGCAAACATCAGGACACACCCGCCCAGTTCCCGCAGGCTCAGTGACTGGTGCAGGATCAGGAACCCGGTCAGGGCCGCAAAGACCGCTTCCAGGGACAGAATCAGACTGGCCGCCGTCGGATCCGCGTCTCTCTGGCCGAGAATCTGCAGTGTATACGCCGCCCCGGAGGAAAGCACCCCGGCATAGAGAACCGCCCCGGCCCCGGCCGCGATCTGCGCCCATACGGGTTTTTCCAGCACCAGCATCGGCCCCAGGCAGAACAGCCCGGCAGTAAAGAACTGCAGGCAGGAAAGCCGCACCCCGTCAGTCAGCGGGGAGAAGTGGTCGATGACCATGATATGCACGGAAAACAGGAATGCCGAGACCAGTACCAGCAGATCTCCCCGGCCCGGCAGCGCGCTTTCCGACATGCTGAGAAAGTACAGCCCGATCACGGCGACAACCGCCGAGATCCAGACAACACCCCTGACCTTCCGGCCCAGGAACAAGGACAGCAGCGGCACCAGCACGACATACAGCGATGTGATGAAGCCGGCCTTTCCTACCGTTGTATAGAGAATGCCGAACTGCTGCGTTGTGCCGGCCACGCCCAGCACCAGGCCGCAGGCCAGCCCGCCGGCCAGCAGATGGGAATTATGCCAGTCCGCTTCTGCCGGATTGCCCCGGATCCGGTCCAGCACCGGCATCAGAAGCAGCAGGGTTGTGCCGCCGATGAGATTGCGCAGACAGCCGAATGTCCACGGACCGACCGCGTCCATGCCGACACTCTGAGCCACAAACGCGCTGCCCCAGATCAGCGCGGTCAGCAGCAGCATCAGATTACTTTTCATCTTTTTCATCGTAAATCCTCCTGATCCCTGCCCCTTCCAGATATTCCTTCCGGTTCAGAATCCGTTCCAGCAGATCCCGGATATATCCGGGATAGAACTGCGTGTCAGCCTGTGAAAAGCCGAGCATGGTATAGCCGCTGCCCCGCTGCAGATAATCATCGGTAATGACATGGTACAGCCGCTCATCCTGCATTTCTTCCCCGTCCAGCATCACCCGGAACGGCTGCCGGTCCACCCGGACATTGCGGCTGACGCTGAGTGTTCCCAGCACCTTGCCGCGGAACCCTGCCCCGCGGCCTTCCCGATGGCTCCATTCCTCTGTCAGGGAACACTGCAGGGCTTCCTTGATCTGCCGGCCCGACCAGTATACACTCGTGGGATTCAGGCCGCTGGGGGCCCGGTGCAGCAGGTGCAGCCGGGATACCTGCGGGCCAAGAGGCCCTTCCAGGATACCGTTGTTGATGACAGCCAGCTCGCCGCCGTATTCCTGCCACAGGGCATCAGCCAGCACATTCACCGCGGCACACTCGGCAAACGGATCAAATGCCAGTTCAGGGATTTCATACAGGCTGCGGTTCAGGATTTCAATGCCCCGCCGTTCCTCTGCCGCAAAGATGTCCCGCAGAGGCCTGCTTTCTTCCCCGGCCGGCTGCAGATTGTCCGCTGTCAGCTGTACGATTCCTCCGGTATCATTGAGGGTCAGCTCGATCCGGCCCAGATACTGACCGTATCTGCCGCTGTGATGGATCCATGTCTTCCCGGCTTTTTCCGGTATGGTCATTTCAGTATGGGAATGACCGCCGATGATCAGATCGATGCCAGCGGTTTCTTTTGCAATCATACGGTCCTGACGGATCCCGGCATGCGACAGCAGGATACAGAGATCATACTGTCCGGCATGGCGGGTAATCTCATCACGGACGGCCGGACCGGGCGGGACGGTGCGGATCCCGGTCATATCCATGAACGATGTATCGCCCTCTTCACTGCCCCAGTACGGACTGCACCCGATGACCAGGCAGCGCACTTCTCCCTTCCGGATAATAACTGACGGAAGTATCCTGCCGATCAGTTTTCCGTCCAGGGCGGTCAGATTGCAGGACAGCAGCGGCAGCCCCATCGTGCTCATGACCGTCATGGCATCCGTTCCGGAGAAGAACTCATTGTTGCCGACGGCGAGCGCCTCATATCCGGCAGCTTTCAGCAGTGTAATTCCGCCCATGCCGCCGGTGCCATTGATCATCGGGGACCGGAAATCACAAAAATCCCCGGCATCCAGCAAAAGATCATGTTCCTGCCGGTGCTGCTCCAGATATCCGCCGATTTTCAGAAAGGCGTCAAAGTGGCTGTGAATATCATTTGTATGCCAGATGGTCAGTCTTTTCATTGGGATCTCCGCTGTCAAAGGTAATCATCAGCTGAATATCATCTGCCGCCAGGGCATCGCGCAGTTGTTCTGTTATTTCTTCTGTTCCCAGGGAACAGCCATATGGAATCACAACGTCAAAGGAAAGAACCGGGGGTTCTTCCTTATCATCCAGCCGCAGATCATGATATGCAAGCCCGCTGTCCATTGCCTGCAGCTGCTTCTGAACAAGCTGCCGGTATTTTAATGTCCGCGGATCGGTTCCATCATACGGATCCGCATGAATGGTCATCCGGATGCCTAGTTCGTCCATGATCCGCTGCTCGGCCCGGTCCACTGCCCGGTGTGCTTCCAGCAGGCTCATATCTGCCCGCACTTCCGCATGAACACTGCCCATCCGTCTGGCCGGACCGTAATCATGCACTTCCAGATCATGAACGCTCAGGATCTCCGGTTCTTCCCGGAGAATCCGGACGATGTGATCCCGGTCTTCCTGCGGCAGCGGCTGTCCGAGAATCCGGTTGATCACATCCCGGCCCATACTGACGCCGGAACGCAGAATAAACAGCGAAACAAGCAGTCCTGCCAGACCGTCGAAAGGCAGACAGCTGCCAGTCTGTTCCAGCAGCAGCGCCGCAATGGTCATCAGCGTGACCAGCGCATCACTGCGGGCATCCAGGGCACTGGCCCGGACTGCCACATTGTCAGTGCAGTCTGCAATCCTGCTGTTGAAACTGGACAGCCAGAGTTTCATGGCCGCCGTAACACCCAGGATCACCAGCATCCCGCCGGAAGCCAGAGCCGGTTCCGGCTGCAGGATATGACGAATCCCGTTGCCCAGCAGCTGCAGCCCGACCATGATTACAGCCAGTGTCAGGGCAAAGCCGACAACGTATTCCATCCGCCCATGTCCGTAAGGATGTTCCCGGTCGGCCGGTTTATCAGCCAGCCTGAACCCGGCCAGGGCCAGTACATTGCTCAGACAGTCGGTCAGATTATTGAAGGCATCGGAAACAACCGAAAAGGAATGCAGGGAAACGGCAACACCCAGCTTCACGGCAAAAAGCAGCAGATTGACAATGATGCCTGTCCCGCTGCTCAGGGTGCCGTATGCCAGCCGTACATCGGACCGTTCGGGATGCCGGCTGTCAGGAACAAATTTCCGTATCAGACAGTTGTACACAGAGACTATTTTACTCTATTCGGTTCTGTTTCTCCATTGTTTCACTGCCATGAAATGCCGATGGCGGCAACGCCATTTCTTCAGGCCGAACAGTACGCTCACCGGTCCGAAGATCAGCAGCACCAGGCTGAACAGGCCGGCAGAACCGGTTGGGACTTCCGCCGCCAGGTACAGGACCAGGTCCGGCGGCAGGATCATGGCAGCCAGCAGCGAGATTCCTGCGGCCGGCCAGAGAATCCGTTCGGTTTCATGAACAGCCTTGGCGGAGCTTTCCTGCCACAGCAGCGCGTAGATGACATTGCACAATGAAAGCAGCGGCAAGACATGCATCGCTGCATGCAGGCCGGTCTGTTCCCCGTAGAAATACATCGGCATCAGCAGGAACAGCACCATTCTTCCGTTCTTCCGCAGCCGGTTCAGGGAATGGCATTCTGCTGCCATCAGTGCCGCCGCCAGCCCGCAGGCTGCCGCAGCTGCCGCAAAGCCCGTTGCCGCATACGCATATGCCAGCATGATCAGTCCGGTATTGAATGCAAATTTCTCACTGTGGTTCATAACACACCTCCCTGACGCACTCTCAGTCTAGGTCCGGCGTCTGGAATCACTGTACAAAATCATGTACAATGATAAAAAATACAGGAGTTTGTCATGATTCATGGAGACGCGGCAGGCAGAACCCTGCTGATACTGAATATTCTTCGGGAACAATCCGATGCGGAGCATATTATTTCCATGCCTGACCTGATTGCCGAACTGGCCGAGAAAGGCATTGCGGCTGACCGCAGGACCATTTATCTGTCCATGGATGCCCTGCGCCGGAACGGCTGGGATATCCGCTTTACCCGCCGGCAGGGACAGGGTTACTATCTGAACCGGCAGTTTCAGCCGGCCGAAATCATGGTTCTTACAGATGCCGTACAGAATTCACCGGCTATCTCCCGGGACCAGACCGACCGTCTGTCCGCACAGCTGAAAACCCTGCTCAGCGCAGAACAGCAGAAACTCCTGCCGGTTCCGGCCGCCGCTGAAGGAAAAACCGATAATCCGAATGTGATCCGCTATATTGAAATCCTTCTCGAAGCCGCTGCCGGGCATCATCCCGTGGAGTTCCGCTACTATGATGTCTCCGTCAACCGCCAGAAAGCATACCGCCGCAGCCGCCGCAGTTATCACCTGCTACCATGTGCGGTCATGAGCAGCCAGGGCCGTTACTACGGGATCTTCCATGACCGGAAACACAGGGATTTCGCGGCCTACCGGATTGATAAGATGGAGCATCTGCAGATGCTTGAGGATACCGAAGAACCGGTTTATTTTGACATGGAGGCCTGGAAACGGACATCCTTCGACATGTATCACGGCGATGCCGTTACGGTTACTGCCGTATTTGACCGCTCTTTGAGCAATGTGCTGTTTGACCGCTTCGGCCAGGACATCATCATCAGCAATGTCACGGACACGGACTTTACGGCTTCGATCCGCACAGCCGTCACCCCGACCCTTACGGCGTGGTTCCTGCAGTTCTATGACCGGATTACCATCCTCCGGCCGGCCGGCCTGATTGCTGCCCTGCAGGACATTGCCGCTTCCATAAACAAAACTTACGGTGAAAGGAGAAATGAACATGGATCCGAAAAAACTGGAACAGCTGCAGAAAATCATCGATGAAGGAAAACGGATTGTATTCTTTACCGGCGCCGGTGTTTCCACTGACAGCGGCATTCCCGATTTCCGCAGTCAGGACGGTCTTTACAACCAGCAGTATGACTACCCGCCGGAAACGATCATCAGCAGAAGCTTCTTTGATGCCAATCCGGAGGAATTCTACCGTTTCTACCGGGACCGGATGCTGATTCTGGATGCCGCCCCGAACGAAACGCACAAACTCATGGCCAGGCTGGAAGAAAAAGGCAAGTGCCTGGGGGTGGTGACGCAGAATATCGACGGCCTCCATACGGCGGCCGGCTCGAAGCATGTGGATGAACTGCACGGCTCCATCCTGCGCAATTACTGCATGGACTGCGGGGCCTTCCATGATGCCCTGTATATCAAGAATTCCACCGGCATCCCGCGCTGCCGGGTCTGCGGCGGCATTGTCAAACCGGATGTCGTCCTTTACGAGGAGTCCCTCGATTCATCCGTTATGAGCAGTGCCATCCGCAAGATCGCCGCAGCCGATGTGCTGATTGTCCTGGGCACCTCGCTGGTGGTCTATCCGGCCGCCGGCATGATCCGCTATTTCCAGGGGGATCACCTTGTCCTGATCAACCGGTCGGCCACCCCGTATGACGAAAATGCCGATCTGCTGATCCAGGCCAGTTTCCGGGAAGTTTTCCCCGCCATCAGTATTGAGGACTGACCGTGATCAAGGCTGTACTGCTTGACATTGACGATACCCTGCTGGATTTCAATGCCTGTTCCCGCTGGTCTGCGGTGCGGGCCGCGGCTGCCTGCGGGATTGAACTGCCGCCGGAAACCATGGCCGTATTCCGCCGGGTTACGGACAGCCTGTGGCATCAGGTGGAACAGGGCCGGATGACCCAGCAGGAAGTCCGGGAACATCGCTGGGTAATGATTTTCCGGGAGCTCGGCATTGCCGCGGACGGCCTTGCTTTTGAGCATGCGTTCCTGCGCTGGCTTCATGACAGCTGCATCCCGGTGGAAGGGGCCGGCGAGATGCTTGCCTCCCTGGCACAGTTTGTCCCGCTGTATGCCGCCTCCAACGGCCCGCTGGAGCAGCAGACAACCCGGCTTTCCCTGGCCGGCTTCCTGCCGTATTTCAATGATCTCTTTGTCAGTGAAGTCATCGGCTTTACCAAACCGGATCCCCGCTTTTTCTCCGCCTGTCTGGAACGTCTGGACCTGCGGCCGGATGAAGTCATCCTGCTGGGGGATTCACTGACCGCTGACATCCGCGGGGCCATGGCAGCCGGTCTTTTATCATGCTGGTTCAACCCGGACCGGAAAGCAGAAAAAAACCATCCGGACTATACGATTACCCGGCTGGCTGAATTTGTCCCGTTATTAAAGAAGCTGACGGCTGCTACAGAATTCCCAGATGCTCCAGCAGGATTTTAATTCCCATCAGAATCAGTACTGTTCCTCCGAGAATCTGTGAGCCTTTCTGAAACCGGCTGCCCAGCAGGGCGCCGGCTTTTACACCTGTAAAAGAAAGAAGACCCGTAATAATGCCGATAGAAGCGACCGTCGGCAGCAGTCTGACATTGAGGAAGGAAAACATGACCCCGGTGGCCAGGGCATCAATGCTGGTCGCGACAGCCAGCGGCATCATGGCCTTCCAGCTGAAATCCGGCACAGCCGGTTCATCCCCGAACGCTTCCCGGATCATATTGATGCCGATCCAGCCCAGCAGGATAAAGGCAATCCAATGATCTACAGCCGTAATGTAATCCTTGAATGCCATGCCCAGCAGATAGCCGATGGCCGGCATGAGCGCCTGAAAGCCGCCGAACCAGACCGCCGCGCTCAGCGCCTGCCGTCCGGTTGCTTTTCCGGAAGCCAGCCCCTTGCATATGGACACCGCAAAGGCATCCATGGACAGACCGACCGCTATGACAATTACTTCCCACAGTTTCATCGACTCAAAAGCCTAGCATGATCCCTGCATGCAGGCAAGAAAAAAAGAATTCCTGAGAATTCCTTTTACTGGAGTTTATCCAGCTGTTTTTCAAAGTAATCTTTCGCCTGGTCAAAGGTTGTATCAAGTGCTACGGCAAATTCTTCAAATAAATACTGCTCTGCCTTGCGCATATATTCGCCGTCAATGGACGCCAGTTTCTTATGGGATTCAAGCCGTTCCTTATTCCGGAGATATGATGTCTTGATGATCCGCATCAGTTCCTCCGGTTCGTCTCCCTTCAGCAGCGCCGCGTACTGGCTCTTCATATTTGCCGGTTTGTTTTCCAGGCATTCGATCGTATGAAAGCGTCCGATCAGGCGGTCGATTTCCTCTCTCGTGATCAGGTCCCGCAGATGCCCTCCCTTGTTGGCAACCGGGACTTTCATACGGGTCGATCCATCCTGCAGACTGTACGGTTCCAGGATGTAGCAATCCTCCCCGGTAAGGTCTGATGTGCACTGGCCGACGACCCGGCACACATTCCTTCTGTAAACAACGACATCATCGATTTTATACATGCACATCCACCTGCCCTTCTATAACTGATACATCAAAATAATAGCATATTATCGCTGTTTTTTCATGTTTTCGTCGGTTCAGACAATCTGCAGGAGGAAGAATTTCAGGTAATCTGTTTCATCAATTCCAAGCATGACCGGATGGTCCGGGGAAGCGTGTCTTTCCTCCACCAGACGCAGGCCTACACCGGCATCCCCGGCTGCCCGCTGCAGCATCTCCAGAAAGTCCTCTGTATGCATGAAATGCGAACACGAACAGGTCACCAGGTAACCGCCCCGGGGCAGGATCCGCATGGCCAGGGCATTCAGGCGCTGATAACCGCTGCTGGCCC
The DNA here is from genome assembly GCA_017433125.1 of Solobacterium sp. GTDB lineage: Bacteria > Bacillota_I > Bacilli_A > Erysipelotrichales > Erysipelotrichaceae > Bulleidia. The sequence continues at coordinate 21,745 of JAFRHT010000132.1, read as the reverse complement.
GGGCAAAGGTCCGGCGGCTTTTCGTAAAGGCCGGCGGATCGAGAATGATCAGGTCATAGGCAGCGTGCTTCTGCAGCTGTTCTTCCAGATAAGCAAACACATCGGCTTCCACAAACTGAATATCATTGAAGCCGTTCAGCGCCGCGTTCTCTGCCGCCAGGTCCAGGGCCCGCCGGGATATATCAACTGCCGTGACAGCTGCCGCCCCGCCGGCAGCCGCATTGAGGGCAAAGGCCCCGGTATGGGTGCAGCAGTCCAGTACCCGCATGCCCGCAGCCATCTTCCGTACCGTCAGACGGTTATATTTCTGGTCCAGGAAAAAGCCTGTCTTCTGGCCGTTTTCCACATCCACCATGTAGCGGATCCCGTTCTCCGTAATCGGAAATACTGTCTGTTCCGGCACAGCGGCACCATGTACATACCAGCCCTTTTCCAGAGGCAGGCCTTCTTTCTGCCGCAGGGCTCCCTCGTTGCGCTCATAGATGCCGCGGACCGTGACCCCGCGCTTGCCAAGGCCGCTGATCAGGGCATCGTAAATAACCGTCTTGCGCTGTTCCATGCCGTAGGAAAGCACCTCGGCCGCAAGAATATCGCCATACCGGTCCACCGTAACCCCCGGCAGCCCGTCCGCTTCACCGTGGATCAGCCGGCAGGAGGTGAAATCCTCCCCCATAACCTTTTCCCGGTAAGCCAGGGCATATTCTGTCCGCCGGGCAAAGAAGGCGTCATCAAAGACCTCATTGGCATTGGCCGACAGCAGCCGGATACGGATCCTGGACTGCTCGCTCCAGAGACCGGTTCCCAGATAATGATTCTTCTGGTTCATCACATCCACCAGCGACCCGTTGGCGATTTCCCCGGCACCGGATGTGATTTCCGTGTCATATACCCAGGGATGTCCGGCCCGCAGCCGGGCTTCCTGCTTTTTCGTCACCTGTACAGCCGGGAAACTTCGTTCAGTTCGCATGTTCCCCCTCCTTTGCCGCCAGCCGGTCAAGAAAGGCCAGAACGTCTTTCACCGAGGGCATGTCCGCCAGGTCAGCCGCGTAATGGGCATATTGAACCGTGCCGTCCCCCGCGACAATGAACAGCGCCGGAAGCTGCTGCTCATTTCCTTCATAATCACCGTGCTTTAAGCCCCGTTTCCGGGCCGCGTTCAATTTAGCCATGGTGCGGAAAATGTTGCCGGCCAGGGCCCGCATGTTCCGAGCCGGTCTGATCTCCAGCTGCCGGTAGAATTCCATTTCCGGGTCACAGATGAACTCCAGCGGCAGCGGGGTTTCCTGCAGGGCCTGCCGCATATGTTCCTGATCACTCTGCAGGACAACATACACCCGGGCATTGCGGTCTTTGAATTCCCCGATATGGGCAGCGATGTCATGAATATCCAGACGGCATACAGGGCAGCCGATATAGCGCAGCACCCAGAATACGGTCGTGCCGGTCAGAACATCACCTGTCGTCACATTATCTTCGAAAACCGTCCGGAAGGTCATTTCCGGAAAACGATCGCCTGTCTTCAGTTTCATAGTCCTCTTCTCCCTGTCCCGCCGCTTCGGCAGGACAATATTATTATATCAGCAGGCATCATTTTCCGGCCGTTCCTGTTCATTCCTGTTATAATGATTGAGCACTGCAGGAAATATAAAAATGGTATTCAGCACACTGACATTTCTGTTTGCCTATCTGCCGGTCGTTCTGCTGGCATATTTTATTGTTCCGGCCCGGTTCCGGAATCTGGTCCTGCTGCTTGTCAGCCTGTTTTTCTACGGCTGGGGCGAACCGGTCTATGTGCTGGTCATGGTGTTCTCCATACTGATGAACTGGCTGTTCGGCAAACGGATTGCCCGGACGGCATATACCGACCGGGAAGCCGCAAAAAGAGCTCTTGTCCTGTGTCTGGCCATGAATCTCCTGCTGCTCGGTTTCTTCAAATATACGGATTTCCTGATTGATAATCTGCGCCTGCTGGGCCTGACCGGGCTGAAGCCTCTGCACATCCGGCTGCCCATCGGCATCAGTTTCTATACCTTCCAGACCATGTCCTATCCGATCGACCTTTACCGGAAACAGACAACCGAACAGAAGAGCCTGGTCAGTTTCGGCGCCTATGTGTGCATGTTCCCGCAGCTGATTGCCGGGCCGATCGTCCGCTATACGGACATCGCCGCCCAGCTTGACAAGCGCTCGATCCGGATTGAGGATTTCAGTGCCGGGGTCCGGAGGTTTACAGTGGGGCTCTGCAAAAAGGTCCTGCTGGCCAATAATTCCGGTGCCGTTTATGAAGCTGTCGCAGCCCTGCCGGATATGCAGCAGAGCACTCTGACGGCCTGGCTGGGCATTATCTGTTTTGCCTTCCAGATTTACTTTGATTTCAGCGGGTATTCCGACATGGCAATCGGTCTGGGCAGGATGCTCGGCTTTGACTTCCTCGAAAACTTCAATTACCCATATATATCCGCCTCTGTAACGGATTTCTGGCGCCGGTGGCACATGTCATTGAGCTACTGGTTCCGGGATTATGTGTATATTCCCCTGGGCGGCAGCCGCAAGGGACTTCCCCGGCAGATCCTGAACCTGCTGGTCGTCTGGTTCCTGACCGGGTTCTGGCATGGAGCAGCGTGGAATTTTGTCCTCTGGGGACTGTTCTATGGTTTCGTGCTGATCCTGGAAAAGGCTTTCCTGCTCCGGGTGCTCGGTCACCTGCCGCGCTTCTGCCGGCATATCTACACCCTGCTGGTCGTCCTGATTGCCTGGGTGCTGTTTGCCTTTACCGATCTTTCCGCGGGCCTGCATTATCTCGGCCTGATGTTCGGATCCACCGGTGTCCTGGCCGATCAGATGACCTGGTTCTATTTCCGCGGCAATATTTTCCTGCTGGCTGCCTGTGCCCTGGCTTCGACACCTGTCGCCGTAAAGCTGCGGCCGGTCCTGGACCGGGTGCGCCCGCTCATGCCGGCCGTCACCCTGCTGGCACTGACAGTCTGCACAGCCTTCATTGTGGACGCGTCCTATAATCCGTTCCTGTATTTCCGGTTCTGAGTATGAAGAAGAATCTGAGTGAAAAACTGACGGTCCTGGTCTTCCTGATCTTTATCGGGGGTTTTTCCATTGCCAACCTGCTGGCGGAAAAGAAGACCTTCTCCGAGAACGAAAACAGAAATCTGGCCCCGGCCCCGGCCCTCACTGTACCGTCACTGTTCGGCGGGAAGTTTGATGATGAATTTGAGACATGGTTCTCTGATCATTTCATCAGCCGGGACCGCTGGATCGAACTCAAGGCTTTTCTTAAAAAGACATCCGGTTCCCTGGAAAACAACGATGTGTACTATGCGGCGGACGGACGGCTGATCCGGACATTCAATACCTGGCGGGAAGCGTCCCTGCAGCAGAATATCAATACAGTCAACGCGTTCCTGGAGGACAACCAGCTGCACGCGGCCATCATGATTGTGCCGACGGCCTCTTACGGGCAGCGCGGCTCACTGCCGGAGAATGCCGAAATCAGCCAGCCGGCCCTCTTGGACCGGATTGAAGATGCCTTTGCCGGGCAGACTTTTGTCCGCGTCGATGACCGGATGAACGGAACCGACGACCTTTACTATCACACGGATCATCACTGGAACCATGCCGGGGCGTGGCTCGGCTATGAGGCGATTGCCGGACAGGTCCTGCACAAAGACCCGCAGGCCTTCACCTATACACCGGTCAGTGATTCCTTTTACGGCACCATGTACTCCCGCTCCGGCGCTTTCTGGGTACAGCCGGATACGATTGTCCGCATGGACCCGGTACAGCCGCTGAATGTCGAAGTGGCATATGACAACGGGCAGGCCGCCGCTTCCCTCTTCATGCCGGAACGCCTGAATGAAAAGGACCAGTATACCTATTACCTGGACGGCAACCACGCCTTCATGGATATTCATACTGATGCCCCGGGCGGCCGCAAAGCCCTTATCATCAAGGATTCGTTTGCCCATATCCTGCTGCCGTATCTGGCTGCCGAATACAGTGAACTGCAGGTTATTGACCTGCGCTATTATCACTCCCCGGTATCAGACCTGGCGCTGCAGGCAGACGATATATATTTCATATACAGTCTTGATAATTTCTGCGAAGACCCGAATCTGATCTTTCTGAGGTAGACTTATGGAACTGGAATTCAAGAAGTTCGGCATCAACGGGGAAGGCATCGCCTATGCCGGCAAAAAAGCCGTATTCTGCCCGGGGGTTCTGCCGGGGGAAACCGCGGAAATCAGAATCACTGAAGAGAATGATTCTTTTTTACGGGCAGAACCGGTGCGGATTATCAAGGCGAGCCCGAAGCGCAGACGCACCCGGCTTTCTGCCGAAGAGCGCTGTGAAGGCTGTTCGCTGGCTTTGCTGGCCTATCCGGAACAGCTGCAGGTGAAAAAGCAGCTGCTGGCGGAAACGCTATGGAAATACGGCCATGTGCGCAGTCATTTCATCCGTGATGTCCATGCCAGCCCGCACCGCAGTCATTACCGGACAGCCTGCAAGCTGCCCGTCCACGACTTTCACGGCCAGCTGGTCAACGGCATGTACGAACCCGGAACGAATCATTTTCAGGTTATCCGGGAATTCAGCACCCATACACCGGCACTGGAAAAGCAGCGTCTGCGGACTCTGGATATCCTCAACCGATACCGGATGAAGGCTTTTGATGCCCGCACCGGACACGGCATCCGTTATCTTGTCATCCGCGCCCTGCAGGATCAGACCCAGATCACCCTGGTCACCGGCAAAGACCGGCTGCCCACTGACATGGTCCGGGAACTCTGCGGCGATGATGAACACCGGGCTGTGTTCCAGAGCATCAATGACCGGAAAAAGTCCACGGCAGTATTCGGCACCCCGGCCAGACTGCTGGCCGGTCCTCCTGCTCTCTGTGCGGAAATGGAGAATATCCGGATCATGCTGGCGCCGGAAGCTTTCTTCCAGCTGAATACCGAACTGGCTGCTGAACTGTACCGGACAGCCATTGCGAAAATAGATCCCTGCGGCCGGCTGGTTGAAGCCTACTGTGGGGCCGGTGCCATGTCGTTAATGGCCGCCGGTAAAGCAGCCGAGGTCATCGGCATCGAAAACGTGCGGGAGGCAGTCGAAAACGCCGCGGAAAACGCCCGCCTGAACGGGGTGGAAAATGCCCGGTTCCTCTGCGCGGACGCAGCCGAAGGACTGCGGCAGCTGGAACAGGAAAAGCCTGTTGACACCCTGCTTGTTGATCCGCCCCGCAGCGGTCTGGATGAGCACATGATCGAAGCCGTCATGGCTGCGGATATCCGTAAGATCATCTATGTTTCCTGCAATCCGGCAACCCTGGGAAAGAATCTGAGAATTCTCAAGCAGCGCTATCAGGTCCGCACGGTCATTCCTTTCGACATGTTCCCGCAGACCCCTCATATAGAATCCATAACGGTTCTGGAAAGGGGCTGACATGAAATACAGAATCTATCCCGGCACACTGGAAATCATCATGGAAGCACAGGACGGTATTACGGACCTGAATATGCTGTTTGACAGGCTCTGCCTCTCCCGCAAAGACCGGTATCTGTATCTGCAGGAAGGCCGTATTACGCTTAACCGTATACCGGCCCGGCAGACAGATACTGCCCTTGCCGGCAGTGACAGGGTCCGGTTTCACCTGATCCCGGAACACCTGGACAGAACCCCGGCTTCGGAACCGTGCGAAGTGATTTACAGCGATGACCTGATCTATGTCGTCCACAAGGAGCCGGGGATGATCATTCACGATGACAGTGAGGACTGCCTGGCGGCCCGGGCGGCCGCCTGGCAGCAGCTGCAGGGTCTGGATGTACCCGTACGCTATATTCACCGGCTGGACCGGGAAACATCCGGCCTCGTCCTCTTCAGCAAGGTTCCCCTGCTGCAGGGCTGGTATGATAATTCCCTCCGGAACCGGAAGATCAGGCGTACCTATCTGGCCATCAGCCGCGGATCCATGCCGGCCGGCCAGCATCTGCACTTTGCGGACGCCATCGGCAAAGACCGGCATGTCAATGGCCGCTACCGGGTCTCCCCGTCAGGAAAGCCGGCCGCCACAGATGTCATATGCCTTGAAAAAAAGGGCCCGTTCCGGCTGCTGGAATGCGCCTTGGAAACCGGCCGTACACATCAGATCCGGGTCCATTTATCCGCCCATGGCATGCCGATTGTCAATGACCCGCTCTACGGTATTCCCGAACCCGGGTTCCGGCATATGGGGCTCTGGGCCTGCCGCCTGCAGACCGGCAATCCTTTCAATGCCGAAACCATCACCGTAACCGACCGGATACCGGAGGATTTCCGGCAGTTCAAAGCCGCAGCGCAGCTAGAAGCCACATAAAAACGGGATCATCATCCCGTTTATTTCTTTATGCTTCTTCGTCCGGATTTGTCGTGACATCAATCCATTCGGTATAACCCGAATACTTTTCCATATCCGGGATTGTCATCCGGATCGCGGAATTGCCGCTGCCGCAGGCCGGGTATACATGTTCAAACCGTTTCAGGGAATTGTCCAGATAGACTGTGCATCCTTCCTTCAGGCCAAACGGACAGACCCCGCCGATCGGGTGTCCGGTCAGGGCTTCAACCTCTTCACCGTGCAGCATCCTTGCCTTGGTATGGAATCTTGCCTTGTATTTATGATTCTGGATCCTGGCATCACCGGCCATGACAATAATCACCGGTTTCTCATCAACCAGAAAAGACATTGTCTTGGCGATCTCCTTTCCTTCACAGCCCAGGGCGTGGGCAGCCAGTTCTACGGTGGCACTGGATTCATCCAGCAGGATAATCCGGTCTTCCATCCCGAACCGGCGGAAATAAGCCTTTACGGATTCAAGCGACATATATGTATTCCCCTTTCAGTTGTTATACCAGGCCGAGCCAGGCATGCAGTTCATCGTAGCCCCCATGCGGAATATCGTCAAGGGGCAGGTTGTGCCGGTTGAGCAGGCTGTCGGTCAGCAGGAAGACTTTCATGCCCACTTTAGCTGCCGGGATATCTTCATCCGCATCATTGCCGATCATGATGCAGTCCTGCGGCCGGACCCCGAGGGTTTCCGCCACTTCGGCATAATACTGCGGATTCGGTTTGCAGGTCCGGCTGGTTTCATACGTTGTATAAAGTTCAAAGTCCTCCGGTTCCAGTCCGGCCCAGCGGATCCGCTGTTCTGTCGCAATCCGCGGAAACAGCGGATTGGTCGCCAGGGCAACCCGGTATCCGGCTTCCTTCAGCCGGTGTACGGTCTCCGCGGCCCGCGGGTTGTAACCCGTTGCCTTTCTGGCCCCGGCAAAACCATGTTCATAGAATTCCAGGAAATGCCGGTAGCTGTCAGATGCGGGTGTTTCAAACTGCGCGTCGAAGACTTCCCAGAAGCGTTTTTCGTTGGTCCGGCTGCCGTCATTGGCAACCATGGCCGCGGTGCCTTTCCACACCGCCCTGATCAGGGCCTGCGGCTCAAACCCGTACGGGCTCATCCATTGGGCCAGACAGCCGAAATAATAGTCCGTGAACCGGTCCTGGTCCATCGGCAGAAGGGTTCCGTCAAGATCAAACAGAATCATCTTGTCCATGGGCTTCCTCTTTTTTCTGCTGCAGTTTTTCTTTTGCCACTGCCAGCATCAGTTTAATGCGGTTTTCCTGATTAACCCGGGTTGCGCTCGGATCATAATCAATCGGAGTAATATTGGCTTCCGGATGAATTGCCCGGATCCGGTTGATGACGCCTTTGCCGGCAATATGGTTCGGCAGGCAGCCAAAGGGCTGCGCGCAGATGATATTTTCGTAACCGCCTTCAATCAGTTCAATCATCTCTGCCGTCAGCAGCCAGCCTTCCCCCATCTTGGCACCGAGGGACAGGATACCCTTCGGTTTCTCCATCAGTTCGCGGAAACTGCCCGGGGCGTAATAACCGAACGACCGCAGAACTGCGTTCATGGACATACCGATGTGGTCCATCAGTTTCAGGGCCCAGCCGGCATATTTTCCCAGCTTCGGATTCATGCCGTACAGCTCGGTGTCCAGCTGCCAGTTGGCACAGCAGTATTGGGCATAGCCCATCAGACTCGGCAGATTTACTTCACAGTCCTGCGTTTCCAGAAAGTGTACCAGGTCATTATTGCCGAGCGGGGAGAACTTCACATAGATTTCCCCGACCACGCCGACTTTGACTTTCGGTATGATTGTCTTCGGGATCGCCGCGAAATCGGCTGCGATATCCCGGAATCTCCGCTTCATGGCCGGAAGAAGATAATTCCTGCCGTTATGGAACCATCCGGATATCGTTTCAATCCACTTGTCCAGACAGATCCGGCTGGCCCCTTTGTGATCTTCATAGGCAACCGTCTGGTTGTAAAGCGCCATCAGTTCGTCACCATATTCCACTGCCGCCAGCATTTTCAGCAGCATCTTCACGGTCCAGGGCATGGCCGAACCTTCTTCCATGCCGAGGGCATTGGCCGAAGCGACCGGGATATTGCCGTAGCCGGCCTTGACCAGGGCCTTGCGCAGCAGCCGGATATAATTGCTGGCCCGGCAGCCGCCGCCTGACTGGGTGATGATCAGGGCGGTATGATCCAGATCATACCTGCCGCTGTTCAGGGCATCCAGGAACTGGCCGATGATCAGCAGGGCCGGATAACAGGTATCGTTGTGAACATATTTCAAGCCTAACTGGGACACTTCACTGCCGCTGTTCTGCAGCAGTTCCATGTGATATCCTTCGCTTTCCATGGCAGCCTTGACCAGCGAGAACTGGATCGGGGCCATGCTGGGGATCAGGATCGTATGGGTTGCCAGCATCTCTTTGGTAAAACCGGGTGTCAGATATTCCATGCTTATCTTCCCTCCGATCCTTTTTTCTCATCGAGAGCCGCCAGCAGACTCCTGAGCCGGATATTCACCGTGCCCAGGTTGGTGATCTCATCGATCTTCAGCTGGGTATAGAGCTTGCCGCCCTCCTGCAGGATCTCCCTGGTTTCATCCGAGGTGATCGCGTCCAGGCCGCAGCCGAAGGATACCAGCTGCACCAGGTTCATGTCCGGCTGGGTTGTGCAGTATCTGGCCGCCGCGTACAGGCGGCTGTGGTAAGTCCACTGGTTCAGGACAGACGTATTGAATTTCTGCACCTTCCCGCTGACCGAATCCTCCGTCACCACGGCAGCGCCCTGGCGGATGATCAGCTGGTCAATGCCGTGATTGACTTCCGGATCGACATGGTACGGCCGGCCGGCCAGCACAATGATCTCCCTGCCTTCCTTACGGGCCTGTTCGATGATTTCCTGACCCTTCTCCCTGCACCGCCGCATATGCGCCTTATATTCGTCATACGCCGCGTCCAGGGCCGTCCGGATCTCCTGATCCGGCAGCGCTGGGAAGTATTTCTTCAGCAGGCCAGGGAAACGTTGTGTGAACTCTTCCCGCATTTCGATATTGATATATTCCTTGATGAACGGAATCGTCTCCAGTTCATAGCAGTTGTCATTCAGCACTTCCGGATAGTAAGCCACAACCGGACAGTTATAATGATTGTCCCCGAGCCCTTCGTCAAAGTTGTAACTCATGCACGGATAGAAGATCGCGTCCACTTTCTCCCGGGCCAGGGCTGTGATATGGCCATGGGAAAGCTTGGCCGGATAACAGGCCGTATCGCTCGGGATGGTTCCCTGCCCTTCCTGGTACAGTCTGCGGTCGGACAGCGGGGAGACCTTCACCGCAAAACCGAGTTTCCGGAAGAAGGTATGCCAGAACGGCAGAAGCTCATACATGTTCAGGCACATCGGAATGCCGATGGTGCCGCGCACCGCTTCCCCGGTATCCTGCATGTATTCCTTCAGGGCATTCAGCTTATAGGCATACAGGTTCAGATGCTCGTCACTGGTCCTGCCAGTCACCGGGTGGTCGCAGCGGTTGCCGGAAATCAGCCGGTCACCGTCAGCGAATGTATTGATCGTCAGCAGGCAGTGATTGCCGCAGCCCTGGCAGGTCACGGAAGTGGTCTTCTGCACAAAGTTCTGCAGCTGCTCCATGGAAAGGAACGAACTGACAGCCCGGTTGCCGCGGCGGCTGCGCCCATGCAGGGCCGCCCCGTAGGCACCCATCAGGCCGGCGATATCCGGACGGATGACTTCCACACCCATTTCCTGTTCAAAGGCCCGCAGCACGGCTTCGTTGTAGAACGTGCCGCCCTGCACGACGATCCGGCGTCCGAGTTCTTCCGGACTGGAGCAGCGGATTACCTTATAGAGCGCGTTTTTGACAACGGAAATGGAAAGCCCGGCACTGATGTTTTCCACGGAGGCGCCGTCCTTCTGGGCCTGCTTGACCGAGGAATTCATGAAAACCGTGCAGCGTGAGCCCAGATCCACCGGCCGGTCCGCGTACAGGCCCATCCGGGCAAATTCCTGGACGTCATGCCCGAGGGCTTCGGCAAAAGTCTGCAGGAAACTGCCGCAGCCGCTGGAGCAGGCTTCATTCAGGAAGATGTTCGAAATTGCCCCGTCCTCGATCTTAAAGCACTTCATGTCCTGGCCGCCGATATCGATGATGAAGTCGACATCCGGCAGGAAGTACCGGGCCGCAGTGAAATGCGCCACGGTTTCCACCAGGCCAAGGTCACAGTGGAATGCATGCTTCATAAGCTCCTCACCGTATCCGGTCGCGGTCACACTGGCTATTTTCAGTTTCGGGTGGGCGCGGTAGATATCCATCATGGTGTCCCGGACCAGCGGGATCGGGTTGCCGTTGTTCGGGTGATACCAGGTATGGAGCAGATTGCCGTTCCCGTCTATGATGACCAGTTTGATGGTCGTGGAACCCGAATCGATGCCGATATGCACCGGCCCGACATTATCATGGAATTCAACCCGCGGCACTGAGGCCTGGCGGTGCCGGTTATGGAACTGCCAGTATTCCTCACGGCTGGCAAACAGCGGCGGCAGGCCGACATAGGTGGCCGTTGCACTGTAGTTCTTCAGCCTGTCCGCGGCCGCCAGCAGATCGATTTCCTGATCAGCGTAGAAAGCCGCTCCCATTGCTACATACAGCAGGGAGTTTTCCGGACAGACACCTTTGACATTGAGGGTTTTGTCGAAGCTGTCCCGCAGGCACTTCGAGAAGGTCAGCGGCCCGCCCAGGTACAGGATATTCCCGCGGATCGGCCGCCCCTGGGCCAGACCGGCAATGGTCTGGTTCACAACCGCCTGATAGATCGAAGCAGCGATATCGCCCGCCCGGGCCCCCTGGTTGATCAGCGGCTGGACATCACTCTTGGCAAACACACCGCAGCGGCTGGCAATTGTATATGTCTTCTCCGCTTTCAGGGCACTGGCATCCATTTCATCCGGATCCATTTTCAGCAGGGTTGCCATCTGGTCGATGAAAGCACCTGTACCGCCGGCACAGCTGCCGTTCATACGCACTTCCGTACCGTTGGTCAGGAACAGGATCTTGGCATCCTCCCCGCCGAGTTCAATGATGCAGTCTGTCCCCGGGGCCATCCGGTTCGCCGCCACCCGGGTCGCAAAAACCTCCTGTACGAACGGGACACCGCAGCTGTCTGCCAGACCCATTCCGGCTGAACCGGAAATGGCCATGATCGCCCGCCCGGAGGGAATATACTCTGCCGCGATCCGCCGCAGCAGTTCATCTCCTTTTTCCAGAATATGGCTGTAATGACGTTCATAAACCGAATAGACGATTTGACTATCATCATCCAGAACCACACATTTGATTGTCGTAGAGCCGATGTCGAGACCAACCCTCATGCTGTTCCTCCTGTCTGCAGAGTATTCCGCAGTTACTGCATTTGCTGTTCCGGCTGTCCGATCCGGCGGAAGCCGCAGAATGAAGCCAGCCAGACTTCATTCCCCGGATGCGGCCGGAAGATCAGCGCAGCGTCATGTTCTTCCTTCTCACCGCAGTTTGAGATTTCAAATGAATCCCGCAGGTTATTGTACCCTGTAATTGTCATCCAATGCCATGTATTTTCTTCAAACGAACTTTCCGTGTGCCGCAGCACCAGCAGGGCCAGCGGATGGCCTGCTTCCAGGGTATTCCGGACATGATCCGCAGCCTGGTGCCAGTCCGTCCAGCCATGGAAAATACTGCCGCTGCAGGCAAGGCCGTGATCAGCCTCATACCGGATAAAACGGGCCACGAATTTTTCCGGATCAGGAAAACCGTGTCTGCCGGGCGTCATGTACCGGTACATCTCCTGCATCCGCACCAGGTAGTCTGCCTTGCTGTACCGGGCTTCCGTGCCATTCAGCAGGGCTTCATAGTACGCTGCCAGGTTCGCCCCGGTCACCGATGCACACCCGGCCCAGCGCTGCCATTCCCGGCTGTACCACTCCTGATCACCGCCGAAGAAAACTGTTCCGTTTTCTTCAACCAGCGGAAATCTGCCGGCGGCCAGTTCTGTCTTCTTCTCTTCTTCCATAACTAAAAAACACCGAATAAGAACCCCTAATAATGGTATCGGATTTTCTTATGAAAGACAATGAAGACGCCCTGCCCATGACTGCCTGTCAGGATAAAAGGAAAAAACTCCTTCCGGAGTTTTTTCGGTTTAGGGGATTTGTTTAAGGAAAGGGATCCAATTCACATTCATCGAGGCCTTATCTGCCTGCAACTGTATATTAGAAAACAATGTGCGCAGAATTATCGCCGAAATATGTAAAATCGTGTGATTATCCCTTTTTTTCCTTAGTCTTCCCGGAAATTGATGACTTTCGGCAGGTTCAGGCCGAAATGACGGGCAATAATCCGGATAATGACAATCAGGATGGCCGGCAGCCAGATTGCTCCGGCCGGATGACCAGCCCGGAACAGCAGAAGACTGGTAAAACCGCCGATGATCGCGGCTACGGCATAGATATCCTTGGTCAGGATATCAGGCTGATGGCAGACCATAACATCGCGCAGAAGCCCGCCGCCGACCCCGGTAATCATGCCGCAGAACACACACAGGAAGCCGTTGCCATACCCGTATACCGAAACAGCCGTATTGACGCCGACAACCGCGAAGATGCCGAGGCCGATCGAGTCCATGTAAAACAGGATATCCTTATAGTCGAAATCCGAGAGGGACCGGCCGGCCTTCTCCAGCCAGGCCGCCAGGCAGAAGACTGCCAATGCCGTAGCCAGGGCAATAAACACGTATACCGGCCGTACAAAAGCAGCTGGCGGAATCCGGCCGAGGATGACATCGCGGATCATTCCGCCCCCGGTCGCTGTTACTGTACCCAGTACCATGACCCCGAAAACATCCGACCGGTTCCGCAGACCGACAAACGCCCCGGATATCGAAAAGGCGATGGTGCCGATTACTTCACATATAAAAATCATTGAATCCATGCAATATACCTACCCTACACTAATGAATTATAACAGATGCCTGCACCCCTGCGTGATCTTTCTTTCTTTCAGAGCAGCCCGCAGACGGTTCAGAACATGTTTCTTGTCAAGGCTCCACAACGGGGCCAGAAGCAAATCTCGCGGCCCGTCACCGGTCAGCCGGTGAATGACAATACCGGGATCCAGGGCCGCCACACAGCTGCCGAGAATCCGGATATAGTCATCCTCACTCAGCGGCTGCACTTCACCCCGCAGATACATCTCACCGAGATCCGTCCCGCGCAGATAGTGCAGCAGCTGCAGCTTGATCCCGGCAATGCCGCACCGGTTCAGATGGGCTATGGTTGCCAGCATATCCGCTTCCGTCTCCTGCGGCAGGCCGAGTATCACATGCACGATCACCGGGATATCAAATTCCTTCAGCTGTCTGACACACGCATCAAACACCGGCAGATCATAACCGCGGCGCATCCAGCGGGCACTGCGTTCATGGATGGACTGCAGGCCGAGTTCCACCCAGATGAATTTATCCGGGTATTCCTGTTTCAGCTGCCGCAGCAGGTTCATGACCTCTTTGGGCATGCAGTCCGGTCTTGTCGCGATGGATATGCCGGCAAACAGCGGCTCCTGCAGGGCAGCCCGGAACAACCGGGCCAGTTTTTCAACCGGTGCGTATGTATTCGTATAAGCCTGGAAATAACCGATGCACAGCCCTTGCAGATTTTCAGGATACCGTTCCCCCGTCAGCATATCCCGCCGGATCTGCTGGCCATGGTAAGCCAGCGCGAAGTCCCCGCTGCCCCCTTCATCACAAAAGATGCAGCCGTGGTTTCCCAGCGTGCCGTCCCGGTTCGGACAGGTCATGCCGGCATCCAGCGGAACTTTATAGAGTCTATGGCCAAAGGTCCGGCGGCAGTAAGCCGGAAAGGAATAATATCTTTCTCCGTCTGTGTATTGCATATATCTATTGTCTCACAGGCAGTCCGTTTCGGAAATTTTATCTGGACAAAAGATCAGTTTGTCAGTAGAATTTTCAACTAATAGGGGGTAGTTGAAATGAAACTTATCTATGATGTTCAGGACAAGCCTGCAGTCAGTCAGCGAATAGTTTACGCATTCCAGCAGGTACTGGCAATCATGGCCGCCACAATCGCTGTTCCGATGATTATCGGCAACGGGATGAGTGCCGCTGCCGCTTTGTTCGGCGCCGGTATGGGAACCCTGACTTATATTCTGTTTACACAATTCAAGAGCCCTGTATTTCTGGGCTCTTCTTTTGCCTTCCTCGGTTCGATGAGCGCAGCCTTTGCCGGGGCTGTCAGTGTGCAGGCCGGGTTTGCCGGACTGATTTTCGGGGCCTTCTGCGCCGGCATGGTCTACGTCCTGATTGCCATGACGGTCAAAGCCATCGGGACCGGCTGGATCGACAGACTGATGCCGCCGGTGGTCATCGGCCCGACCGTTTCCATCATCGGTCTGAGTCTGGCCGGCAACGCCATCGGTGACCTGCAGCGCAGCAGTGCCACGGGGGAGACAACCCAGATTGCCGTGCTGTGCGGTCTCATCGCCCTGTTCGTAACCATGCTTTGCAGTACCTACGGCCGCAAGCAGGTCCGCCTGATTCCATTCATTATCGGCATTCTGGCCGGCTACGCCGCTGCTGCCGTCTTCACGATTATCGGCAATACCACCGGCAATCCGGCCCTGTGCATTATTGATTTCTCCCCGATCAAGGCCCTGACGGCCGGGGGCATCTCACTGCATACCTTTATCCAGGTTCCCGACTTCACCTTCCTGAAAGCTTCCCAGGGACTGGCTGATCTGGACGCCGGTTACCTCGGTACAGTCGCAGTGGCTTACGTGCCGGTGGCCTTCGTTGTCTTCGCCGAGCATATTGCCGACCACAAGAATATTTCCTCCATCATTGACCACAACCTGCTGGAAAACCCCGGTCTCAGCAGAACGCTGCTCGGGGACGGCATCGGGTCAATAATCGGCGCTTTCTTCGGCGGCTGCCCGAACACGACCTACGGTGAATCCGTCGCCTGTGTGGCCATTACCAGAAACGCCTCGGTTGTCACCATCCTGACGGCTGCGGCAGAGTGCATCCTGATCTCCTTCCTGAGTCCGTTTGTCGCCTTCATCAGTTCGATCCCGGCCTGTGTCATGGGCGGTGTCTGCATGGCCCTGTACGGCTTCATCGCGGTCAGCGGCCTGAAGATGATCCAGGGGGTCAACCTCGACAGCAACCGCAACCTGTTTGTGGTCTCCACGATCCTGATTACCGGCATCGGCGGCCTGGCCCTGACCTTCGGCCGGGTTACCGTCACTTCGGTGGCCTGTGCCCTGATTCTCGGCATCATCGTCAACCGGATGCTGTCAAAAGAACCGGAGTAATACTCATATGAAGCGGCATGCGTGCCGCTTTTTTTCTGAATGTGGTATGCTATTTTCCGGAGATATCTATGTTCAATGTGCTGAATTATCTGGACTGGCGCGGTGATCTTTCCTTCCGGGCCGCCCCGTTCAATGAAATCGACAATCTGATCCTCTGTGAACTCACCTATGCCAGAATGGATGATATTTTCATTGAGGATATGACCCTGGAAGAACTGTATACAGCATATAAGGAAGCCGGCATCTGCCAGGATGATATCCCGTTTGATCCGGCCCCGCTGCTGGAGAGGGCAGCGGAAACTGAGCGTTTTAAAGGCATCCGGATTTCCCGGTTCGTCAATCAGTTTGATCCGGCCTCCCAGATCCAGTTCGCGGCTGTCACGTTCCGCCTGGGAACAGGTCTTTCCTATATTTCCTTCCGCGGGACGGACAATACGATTACCGGCTGGCGGGAAGACTTCAATATGGCTGTCGGAAAAGCTACCCCGGCCCAGCTGGCCGCCGCCGGGTATCTCAACGCGGTGGATATCCATAAAGACAGCAGTCTGCTGGTCGGCGGACACTCCAAAGGCGGCAATCTGGCCATTTACGGAGCCGCGTTCTGCGCTCCCCGGATCCGCAACCGCATCGTCCGGATTTACTCCAATGACGGCCCCGGCTTTGCCGGTGAAACCGAAGCCTCGGAGGAATTTGCCCGGATCGCCCGCCGCACAGTCCACTATGTGCCCCAGGGATCCATTGTCGGCCTGCTGATGCATACCCCTGCAACCCGGATCCTGATCCACAGTGACGGCATCTCGTTCTGGCAGCACAATCCCTATTCCTGGTCCGTGCAGAGAACTTCCTTTGAGCGGTCCGACAAACTGGACAACTTCAGTGAGTTCATCGATTCCGTTCTGGACCGCTGGCTGGACGGCCTTTCGACAGAACAGCGGATCACTTTCATCAATACGATCTTCAATGCCCTGGAAGCGACCGGGGTTACCACCATCAACGAAATCAGCCACAGTCCGGCCAGAACCCTGAAAGCTTTCATGGAAGAGCTGCGGAAGGAAGACCCGCAGATGCAGAAAGATGTTGCCGGCATGCTGAAACAGCTTGCGGTCAGCAGCACCGGGGTCCTCAAGGACGGCATCCTGCAGCACCGGGATACCCCGGAAGAACAAGAGCAGTCTTAACGGGATATGCAGCAATGCATATCCTTTTTTACGCGCAAAAAAGACATCCGCAGGGATGTCTTTATGCTTCGGAAACATTGAAGACCAGATCGCAGTGCCGTGCCACATCCATATTCCTGAAATACAGCTCTTCCAGCGGAATCCACCGGGAACGGAACACTTCCAGTGCCTCTTCCCCGTTCCGTCTGCGGATCCGCTCCAGCTGTTCCTCCGGGTTAATATCCAAAAAGACAGTCAGGTCATAATAAGGGCGCAGTTCCGGATGGCAGGAATAGCTCCCTTCGATGATTACAACCTGATCCCGGGGAACAGTCACTGTATCGGTCAGGGCAAGAATCTGGCAGTCAAATACACGATAAACAGCTTCATGTCCTTCGCGCAGCGGGACCAGCACATCCTGCAGGAAACGTTCCCGGTCCACATTGCCGCCCGGTTCAGCGTAGCGCTCAGGGGTTCTCTGCTCCGGCCGCAGAAAGAAATCATCCATGGCAATCACCGGACAGTCCAGCCTCTCAGCCAGTTCGCCGGCCAGGGTGGTTTTGCCCGAGCCGCAGCGGCCGTCTATGGCCAGCAGGCAGCCACCCTTTTCAGCTCTGACTGTTTCTGCCCGCGCCATGATCGTTTTCAGTATCTTTTCCTTAAACATGGCTATATTTTATCTTCTCTTCACAGCTGGTGGTTGAGAAATGCTTCTTTTTCGTGTAGAATACGTATTGTCCCGCGGGCGTAATTCAATGGTAGAATGTCAGCTTCCCAAGCTGAATACGCGGGTCCGATTCCCGTCGCCCGCTCCAGTTGTCAAAAAACCGCACATAGCTGCGGTTTTATTGTGCGCAGATTGTTTTTGTCATGCCCGGCAGCGCCGATCTTTGTTAGAATATGAGCCATGGATACACCTGTACTGACAATGCCGATGGCTTCTGCCCTGACGGACTGGTATCACCGGAACAAACGTACGCTTCCCTGGCGTGATACCGGGAATCCGTATGATGTCTGGATCAGCGAGATCATGCTCCAGCAGACCCGCGTTGAGGCAGTTATACCGCGCTTTCTGGCATTCCGCCGGGAACTGCCGGATATCCCGGCCCTGGCCGCATGCCCGCCGAACCATCTGATGAAACTGTGGGAAGGCATGGGTTATTACTCCCGTGCCCGGAACCTGCAGAAATGTGCTGCTGTCCTGGCGGCGGACTACGGCGGCGAACTGCCGGCCGGGCCGGAAGAACTGATCCGGCTGCCTGGTATCGGTCCCTACACAGCCGGGGCAATTGCGGCCATCGCCTTCGGCCAGCCGGTTCCGGCTGTTGACGGTAATGTGCTGCGGGTGCTTGCCCGGATTTTTGCCGTTGCCGATGACATCCGGGCGGAAAGCACAAAGACAGCGATAACTGCTGCCATAGCTGATTTCTATCGCCGGGAACAGATATCCGATCCCGCCTTCATTTCCGCTTTCACCCAGGCCTTGATGGAACTTGGTGCTCTGGTGTGCGTGCCCAACGGCAGCCCGCATTGTGAGGTATGTCCGCTTCGCGGTTATTGTGCCGCCTTCCGGGAACAGCTGACTGACCGCATCCCGTACCGTTCCCCGCTGAAGCAGCGCCGCATTGTCCCCCTGACCGTCCTTGTCATCCGGGATGGGAGCCGGTTTGCCCTGCGCAGACGCCCGGCCCGCGGCCTGCTGGCAGGTCTTTATGAATTCCCGAATCTTCCCGGCCATCAGGGCCGGGAGGAAGTCATCCGGTACATGGAAACAATGCAGGTGCCGGTGCTGCGCATCCGGAAGCTTCCCGATGCCAGGCATGTCTTCACTCACCTTGAATGGCAGATGTCCGGCTATGAACTGACTGTTGAAAACATGGATACCCTGCCCATGCCGGATACTGTCCTGCTGACAAAGAAAGAACTGCAGTCCTTTGCAGTTCCTTCCGCATTTGATGTCTATATGAAATACTACGATTTACGCTCCGAAGCATCCTGAGATGCTTTTTTTGCCCCGATCCGGCGGACTTCCACCTTGCGTTTCTGTGTTTCAGGTGCTTCTTCAGGCGCAGTCTCCTTTACCGTCTTCCGCCGTCTGGCCGGCCGTTTTG
Source organism: Solobacterium sp. (assembly GCA_017433125.1). Lineage (GTDB taxonomy): Bacteria > Bacillota_I > Bacilli_A > Erysipelotrichales > Erysipelotrichaceae > Bulleidia. The sequence goes on along the minus strand of JAFRHT010000132.1, from coordinate 2,696 downwards.
CCGGCTTTTTCTCAGCCGGTTCCTCCGCTTCTGCCTCCTTCTGCCCGGCCTTTTCCGGCTGGAATACTTCGCCGTTTTCAAGCGTCCAGGCAGAAAGGTTGTTTCCGCCCCGGTGCATCAGGAACGACGCCGCCAGGTTCAGGTCATGGAACCGGTAGTTCTTTTCGAACTGGGCCCGGCCGTTTTCGTCTTCCGACAGGACACCGATCTGCACCATGTTGAGATACTGCGGACGCATGGATTTCATATCCTGCGGTCCGTAAGCCCGCATGGTGCTGCCGGTCAGGACTTCAATCGTATGCTGATTGCGGTATATGGCCTTGGCATTGACCGTCGGAGCATTCAGAGTGATGATGTCATCCCCGGCCCGCATTTCCGCGTGTGATCCTTCATAAGGATAAATCTCGACAATTTCCTCGATCAGCCGGTCACAGCGTTCCAGGATATCCTTGAATGCCCACGACTGCTTGTTCAGGATATCTTCATTCATGCGGATGTGCCGGGTGGCTGAGAGGATCTTCTTCTTGGCGTCAAAGCTCTGGTTTCCCATGCGGGTATTGTCATATTCCGCGCACAGGGTCAGGTTGCCGATCAGGTTGACATAGAAGGCATATTCTTCCTCATCCTTTGCCTTCGCCGCCCGTTTCCAGTAGGCATTGGGATGCTGGGGCATGATATGTTCAATATTCAGTCCGGACACATCCACCCTGGCAGTTGCGCCATGGTGCTCGATCCGCTCCAGCACCGAACGCAGGCACATGAGGGAATAGGCATTGACCTCCTTAAGCTGGCTGCGCAGCTGGTCATCGGTCGGCATGGCCAGCGGCCGGCCCCGGTTGTAGTTGATCAGGTAAACCTTGGTTATCTCGTGAATGCCGCTGCGGTTCTTCTGATAACTGCTCATGACCGAGCGCAGCAGCTGCGGGAAATACCGGCTCAGGCTGCCTGTATCGTAGCCGCATAAGGCTCTTCTGGTCATATAGGAATCCATAAGCCGGATCTGCCGGATCAGGGTATCCATATCGATCACATGGTCTTCGTACAGGGAGAACATGGCCATCAGGAACGGTGCCGGCAGTCTGGAATCACTGTGCCGGTAATCCTGCAGAGCCGCTTCCACAGCCCTGTCTTCCGCCGGGCCCTGGTAAATATCCATATAATACCGGCAGTACCGGTTGATCTCCCGCAGTTTCTGTTCCCGGCTGGTCCCGGTCCGGTTCCAGTATTCCTTGAAGCCGTCATACACATCACGGCGGTTAAACAGGTTGTATGTCTTGGCAGCCAGGAAATACCGGAAGAATTCCTCCAGCCGGCGGGAATCCGGCAGATACCGCTCCAGCGGTTCCCAGTACAGCCGGTAATACCGCTCCTGCACATCGCTTGTGTAATTCATCAGGATATAGTTCCGGATCAGGTCCGCAGATGTCAGCGGGGCCCCGGTCGAGTTGATCGACTCGAATATCTGCTGGGAATTGTCATCTTCCGAAAGCGGGAACGCCAGAATATCCATCCGGCTGAGACAGTCGAGGATTTCCAGCAGGGAATACCGGCTGTGCAGCTGCTCGATCTGCCGGAAAATATAATCATAGTTCCGGTATACCGGTGTTTCCTTTTCTTTCGCACTCAGGTCACGCACACTGCCGTAGATCAGCCGCGAATATACATCATCATCGGAAATGACCGGTTTCAGCCGCATTCTGGCCTCTTCCAGAACATGCCGGTTGTACAGGTAGTAATCCTCGATCATACCGGCAGTTTCCTTTTCCTTTGCCTTCAGAGCCGCGTTCTTCAGGGCCAGCAGGAAGATAAAGGACGTTGTCAGGCGCTGCTGCCCGTCAACGATCTGAATCTCCCGGAACATGGCCGCCCGCTCAGCTTCCTTGTATATGACAATGCCGAGAAAATGGCTGGCTGTACGGTGTTCCAGCAGCCCCTTCATATCATTGATAAACCGGGCTGTTTCTATTTCCGGATTCCAGGTGTAATTCCGCTGATAAACAGGAATGACAAACTGGGACCCCATATGTGTCTTGATAAAGTCCGAGACATTCGTCCGGACAGGCTGTTTCATCATGCAATCAAATCCTTTCACTTCCTTACGCAAAAGGCGCATCAGCGCCTTTTACTGCTTTTCGTCTTCCCGGATCAGAATCCTGATCGCTTCGATCGCTGCCCGGATGGCCTTATCCGTATCATGAACCTGCGGATTCGGCAGTCCGGCCTTGGCTCTTTCCTGGTTGGCAACCGTCAGAAGAACAGTTCCGCATCTGACCCGCAGATAGCTGGCCACCACAAACAGGGCAGCTGATTCCATCTCCGAGGCCAGGCAGCCCAGCTGGACCCAGGCATCCCATTTGCGCAGCAGATCTGCGCCGTTGGGCAGAGTCTCCGGCCGATGCTGGCCATAGAAGGCATCCTTGCACTGCACAATGCCTGTATGATACGGCGCTTCAATGATCTGGGCACCTTCGGCCAGGGCATTGATGACATCCAGTGTAGCAACTGCCGGGAACTCAATCGGGGCATACTCTTTTGATGTCCCTTCCATCCGCACGGCACCCGTCGCGATGACCAGGTCACCGCTCTTGACGTTCAGATCCATGCCGCCGCAGGTGCCGACCCGGATAAAGGTGTCTGCCCCTACAGCTGTCAGTTCTTCCATGGCAATCGAGGCGCTCGGGCCGCCGATGCCGGTT
>JAFRHT010000131.1 GCA_017433125.1 Solobacterium sp. | reverse complement strand
GCCGTGCTCAATGAATACGGCATATCCGTTTACTACGTCGATGTGGATCTGTCCAAGCTGACCTATGAAAAGTACGAAGAACTCCTGCCGTATCTCGATACGGCACTGGCCGTATCGGAGAGCGGTGAGAAAAACTTCCTGATCCCGAATGTCATTGCGGTCAAAGAGGGGAAGATCATCGGCAATCACATTTCACTGGTGGATGATTTTGAGTTTACAAGCGGGGATGCCCAGCTGGATGACAAGCAGAAAGAAGAACTGCGGAATATCTACCGGGATCTGATCATCAGCCTGGCAGACTGAGGAGGCGGTGCCTGTGTTTTTTGAACGGCTGCTGGCGGCGGTCAGAAAAGAGATCCGATACAGCGGTGATGTGGTTGACCTGGTGCAGGAACAGGATATTCCCGCCAATGTATTCAACGACAATACCCACTCGATCCTCTTCGGGATCTATAAGCACGGATCCTATGTGAAGGTCGGCACGTGTGATCTGCGGATCGGCGACGATCCGACGCTGTATTATGCCGGCAATATCGGCTACAATGTCAGCCCGATTCACCGGGGAAACGGCTACGCGTACCATGCCTGCCGGGTGCTCCTGCCGGTAGCCAGGGATGTGTACGGCTTTGAAAAACTGCTGATCACATGTTCACCGGACAATGAAGCGTCCCGCCGGACCCTGGAAAAACTCAACGGCACCCTGCTGGAAACAGTGCCCGTGCCGGAAGACCACTGGCTCTACCGCCGGGGTGAAACCATAAAGAATATCTACGAATATGATCTGAAGCAGGATTGACTGCATACTCTGCAGTTTGATTCTGCTTTTGCTATAATAGGGGCATGCATCGTCTCTTCAAAATCCTGACGAGCCGCATGATGATTACTGCCGTGTTGATTCTGATTCAGCTCTGGTTTCTTTTCATGTGGTTTTACCGGGCAGCGTTCACCTGGAAACTGTCGCCGTGGTTCAACGCGATTGCCATCGTCTTTGCCATTATCATCCTGAACCGCTATGAGGATTCGGAATACAAGATTGTCTGGAGCATCCTGATCCTGGCCGTGCCGATTGTCGGCATCCCGCTGTATCTGGTCTGCGGCAATAAACGCATGCCGAAGAAGCTTTCCCGGGGAACCAGCCGGGCATCGGAGAAAATGCAGGAACTGCTGCAGCAGGACGGCAGCCTGATGAACAGGCTGGCGTGGGAACACCCGCAGGTGCACAAGATGTTTGCCTATGCTCTGAAAACCAGCCGGTTCCCGGTTTATGACGATACGAAAGCCCGGTTTTTCGCAAGCGGGGAGGAGTGGTTTCCGGTTCTGCTGGAAGAACTGAAGAAGGCTGAGCATTTTATTTTCATGGAATACTTCATCATCGATGAAGGGAAGATGTGGAACAGCGTTCTCGAAATACTGAAACAGAAGGCTGCGGCCGGGGTGGAAGTGAAACTGATCTATGATGATTTCGGCTGTGCCACCACGCTGCCGTACCGCTATGATAAAAAGCTGAATGAGATGGGTATTGAAACTTACCGGTTCAACCGTTTGCGGCCGGCCCTGATGATCCAGATGAACAACCGGGATCACCGCAAGATCTGCGTTGTGGACAACCGCGTGGGCTTTACCGGCGGGGTGAATCTGGCCGATGAGTATATCAACCTGAAGAGACGCTACGGGTACTGGCGGGATTCTGTCCTGATGCTGGAAGGGGAAGCGGTCTGGAGTCTGTCGGATATGTTTTTAAGCATGTACAGCTATCTCAAACCGGATGATACGGCAGTAGACTATGAGAAGTATCACATCGTTCCCGAGGCGATGGGCTATCATGGCCTCTATCAGCCGTTTTCGGATACACCGACCGATGATTCGGATGTCGGCCTGAGTATGCACCTGAATATCGTCAATCATGCCCGGAAATATGTTTATATCAATACACCGTACCTGGTGCTCAACGCGGATATGCTCAGAGCCCTGACCCTTTCGGCGGAAACCGGGGTGGATGTGCGGATCCTGGTCCCGCATATTCCCGACAAGCGGTATGTTTTTTCCATTACGCGCTCGAATTATTATCAGCTGCTGATCAACGGGGTCAGAATCTATGAATTCACTCCGGGGTTCAATCACAGCAAGGCCATTGTGTCGGATGACTCCCTGGCCATTGTCGGGTCCGTCAACACGGACTACAGAAGCTACTTCCTGCACTTTGAAGACGGGGTGCTCATGTTCGATTCTCCGGAGATCCTGCAGATCCGGAAAGACTTCGAGCAGGCCCTGGAACGGTCCCATGAGGTCACGCTGGAAGAAGTGCAGAATACGAATCCGGTGGTCCGGATCTGGCGCGCTGTCCTGCGGCTGATGGCGCCGCTGTTCTGATGGCTGCGAAACGTCCGGGAAGAGTCAGGCTGGGGCGGGTCCTGATTCTGCTTCTGATCCCGCTGCTGTTGGCAGGAACAGCATACCGGCTGCTGCGCAGGAAGCCGGAAACCCCGCCGGTCATCACGGAGACCGCCGAAGCGGAAGAAAGCGGGTATATTACCTATGCCGTTACCCTTGATGAGGCGCACGGCATACCGGTGAACCATGTCTTTATTCCGTATGACAGCTCCCGCCGGCCCGGTGAAATCCGGGAGATCCGCTTCCTGATTATCCACGAGACCGACAATCGTTCGCCCGGGGCAGATGCGGAAGCCCACAGCCGGTTTCTGACCGGGGATACGGCGGATATCACGTCATGGCACTACACTGTGGATGACCACAGTATCTACCACAACCTGCCGGACAATGAAATCGCCTGGAATGCCGGGGATAACCGTTCCCGGGACGGCGGCAACATGAACGGCATCGGCATTGAGATGTGCGTCAATGTCAGCGGGGATTTTGATCAGACCGTCAGGAATACCGCCTGGCTGTGTGCCGAACTGCTGCAGGCGTACAGGCTGACCCCGGATGATGTTTACCTGCACCGGGATTTCATGGGTAAAATCTGTCCGCACCGGCTGATCACCGAAAACAAGGTGACCTGGTTCATGGAACTGGTACAGGCGGATTATGACGAACTGCAGGCGGCCGCGGCGGAAGCGGAAGCCGGAGCGGAAACAGAAGAGTAAGAGGAACAGATATATGGAACGATATGGACTGGTACTGGAAGGCGGCGGGATGCGCGGGGCCTATACGGCCGGGGCACTGGCCTGGCTGAACGACCATGATGTGACATTTGATTACGGCGCCGGGATCTCTTCCGGGGCATTGTATCTGATCTGCTACCTGATGCGGGACAAGCACGTGCCGCACAAGATGTCGACAGAATATGTTGCGGATCCGGATATTGTGGGTATGTCCGCCTTTGTCAAGGAACACCATTATGTTGCCTACCAGCATCTGTTTCACGATCTGGTCGATAAGGAGCACTTCTCCATTGCCCGGCTGAAGGAAGAGAATCCGGATATGGAGATCGGCTGCTATGACCTGCAGAAAGGGGAAACCGTCTGGTTCAGTGCGCAGGATCTGGATGATAATCTCCAGCTGGTGCTGGCGGCATGTTCCCTGCCGATTGCCTCGGCCCGGGTAAAGTTCAACGGCCGGGAATATCTTGACGGCGGGATTACCAAAATGATTCCGATTGAGCGCTCCATTGAAAGAGGCTGCACAAAGCATATCGTCATTACCACCAAGCCGGCCGGCTATGTCCGCAAACCGGGCAGTCCGGC
>JAFRHT010000130.1 GCA_017433125.1 Solobacterium sp. | reverse complement strand
GGCCATGGCCATCGCCACGGAATTGACCTGCTGGGAAATCATATTCACCGGTCTGGTGAAGTTCCGGTTCAGGGTCAGGAATGATACCAGCGTGCCCAGCGTCAGTGCGCTCAGCCCGGACAGGGACAGGCCCGCACCGACCACTGCCACCAGCACATAACTGATCTGGGACAGGTTGGCATTGATCGGCATCAGGATGTTCGCGAACTTGTTCGCGTTGTTGGCACTGCTGCGGAGTTCTTCGTTCAGTTCCCGGAAATCACGGATGGATTCCTCTTCGTGGCAGAAGACCTTGATGACCTTCTGGCCTTCCATCATTTCCTCAACATAACCGTTGACCTTGCCCAGGGCTTTCTGCCGTTCCACAAAGTACTTTCTGGACTGACCGCCGATCTTGCCGGATACCGTCATCATGATCGCGATCATGAACAGCGATACGCCGGTCAGCGGGATACTCATGCGCACCATGGACACAAAGGTTGTCACGATGGTAGCCGAGGAACTGATGACGTTCGGGATGGTCTGGCCGATCACCTGCCGCATGGTGTCGATGTCATTCGTGTAGATCGACATGATATCGCCGTGGGCATGGGTGTCAAAGTAGCGGATCGGCAGAGTCTGCATATAGCTGAACAGTTCCACCCGCATTTTCTCCATTGTGCCCTGGCTGACCGTGACCATGATCCGGTTATAGGCCCAGGCCGAGAAGATACCGACCGCCAGGATCGCCGCCAGCCGGCGCAGCGCCAGGGCCAGCGGGACAAAATCCGTACTGCCCTGCGCGATCATCGGCAGGATATAATCGTCGATCAGGGTCCGCATGAACAGCGTTCCCTGCAGGGTACATACCGCATTCAGGACAATGAAGACCACAACCAGGACCATATGCGGCAGGTAGTTCCGGAACATGTATTTCAGAACCCTGGTCAGGGTGCCTTTCTTGACCTTCGGCCGGGGCCCCATGGCCCGCGGTCCCCTCGGTCCTCCGCCTCTTGGTCCGCTCATCTTGACTGTCCTCCCATGCGCTGCGGCTCATCAAAGTCCGCATTGCCATGCATCTGCGTTTCATAGATTTCCTGATAGATCGCATTGTTCTGCAGCAGGTTTTCATGGGTGTCAAAGCCGTCTACCCGGCCTTCGTTCAGCACGACGATCCGGTCGGCATGCTCGACGCTGGAAATCCGCTGGGCAATGATCAGCTTGGTTACTTCCGGGATATATTCCGCAAAGGCGGTCCGGATCTTCGCGTCCGTGGCAGTATCCACGGCGGAAGTCGAGTCATCCAGGATCAGCACCTTCGGGCTCTTCAGCAGGGCCCTGGCAATGCACAGCCGCTGTTTCTGGCCGCCTGACAGGTTACTGCCGCCCTGTTCCATCCGGGAGTTGTAACCGTCCGGGAACTTCTCGATAAACTCGTCGGCACAGGCCATCCGGCAGGCCGCGATGCATTCTTCCTCGGTGGCGTCTGTCTTGCCCCAGCGCAGATTCTCGAGGATGGTCCCGGAGAACAGCACGTTCTTCTGCAGCACGACGGCCACATTGTTCCGCAGCACTTCCTGATCATATTCCCGCACATCGATCCCGCCGACCCGGACGGCGCCGGAGGTCACGTCATACAGCCGGGAAATCAGGGACACCAGGGTGGACTTGCCCGAACCGGTGCCGCCGATAATGCCGATGGTTTCCCCGGAGCGGATGTGAAGGTCGATGTCTTCCAGCACCGCGTCGCCGCTGCCCTCGCTCTTGTAGGAGAAATACACGTCGTCGAAATCGATCTGCCCGTCTTTGACTTCCATGACCGGGTCCTTTCCATTGGAAATATCCGGTTCCTCGTTGAGCACTTCGGAGATCCGCTGCGCGCTGGCCCCGGACATCGTGATCATGACAAAGACCATCGACAGCATCATCAGTGACATCATGATGTTCATGATGTACGAGAACATCGAAGTCAGCTCACCGGTTGTCAGCACACCGCCGACCACCTGCTTCGCCCCGAACCAGGACAGCGCGATGATACAGCCGTAGACAACCGTCATCATGATCGGGTTGTTCAAAGCGATAATCGCTTCCGCGCTGACAAACATCTTCTTCAGGTTATGGGCCGCTGTGGAGAACTTCTTTGTTTCATAATCTTCCCGCACAAATGCCTTGACAACCCTGGCAGCCGACACGTTCTCCTGCACGCTGGCATTGAGCTCATCGTATTTCTCAAAGGTTTTGCGGAAGATCTTGGTGACATTGACCATGATCAGGGCCAGCCCGATGGCCAGCACTGCCACCGCCACCGCGAAGATCGAACTCAGCGACGGGCTGATGGTCAGGCACATCACAACGCTCATGATGAGCATCATCGGCGGCCGCACCGCCATGCGGATGATCATCTGGAACGCGTTCTGGATATTGGTCACATCCGTGGTCATCCGGGTAATCAGGCCGGCCGTCGAGAACTTGTCGATATTCGCGAAGGAAAAGGTCTGGATTTTGTCATACATGCTGCAGCGCAGATTCGCGGCAAACCCGGTGGACGCGTAGGCTGCGTTGCGGCCGGACATGAACCCGCAGAACAGTGCCACAAATGCCAGGACCAGCATGATCCCGCCGTACTTCCAGACATTGGCCATATTGCCGGCCTCGATGCCCTTGTCAATCAGGCTGGCCGTCACATAGGGGATCATGACGTCCATCAGGACTTCACCGGCAGTGAAGAACGGTGTCATGATGGCTGCCGTCTTGTAGATTCCCACCTGTTTTCTCAGTGTTTCCAGCATTCGTCATCACCCCCCGCATTCTGCTTCATCGCTTCGTAAATCCTGTCCAGGCAGCTGACAAAGCAGCTGTATTCATCTTCGCTGAGGACGCCTTTCAGGGCTTCCTCCCGTTCTTTCATATGCCGCCTGGACACGGCACAGGCTTCCCGGCCCAGTTCCGTCAGGGCCAGAAGCTTGACCCGGCGGTCGGCCGGATCCGTGCTGCTGACGACAAAGCCCTTGGCTTCCAGACGGACCGCGATGCCGGCCATCGTGGCCTGGGCTACCCGGAAATGCTTCTCCAGTTCCTTCAGGCTGACCGGCTCTTTATCATGATGGATCAGATAGATCAGCACATGATGCTGGGAAAAGGTCAGGCCCAGCTCTTCCAGCATGGCATTGACCTGCTTTTCCATCAGATCATTGATCTTCTTGATCCTGAATCCGATATCCATGAACAATACCTCCCGCAGGATATGATACGACGGCCGTCCCGAAATATCAACAGCACGCATTTAATTGCGTGCTGTTTTTTACAAATTCTGTTCTGTTTCTGTTTCAGACCGTAAACAGCAGGACAGCTTCATCCTCACTGTACAGCCGCACTTCCGGGCTGTATGGTCCGGTCAGCGCTGTCCAAAAATGCCCTGCCGGCAGATTATGCCGGTTGTACTTGATCTCCCAGCTGCCCGGATAGCGGGCGAACAGCTGCCGGACTGCTTCCCGCCCGGTCCCCTGCCGGCGGAAATGCGGGAAGACTGTGAACTCCGCCATGACATGGTCCGGCTGTCCGCCGAAGTAAGATACCCGGTTCAGCATGGCGAAGCCGGCAAGCCGGTCATCCCGGTAAATCAGCAGAGCCTCCCGGTCCGATTCTTCGAAATAACTGTCAAACCAGCCGTAGTCATAATTGCCCGCATCATCCAGGGGATTGTCATAATACGCGGTCATTTCGTGCAGGAACTTCTGAAATACGTTGTACAGCAGGCCCCGGTCCTCCCCGGTCACCCTTCGAAGCGTAATCATGTGTTGTTCCCCGGGTGCGGGATCTCAACCCGCTCAATGCGGAATGTCCCGTCGGCCGCCAGATACAGCATGGCCATGGTGATCGGCTGGCTGAAGCGCCGCGGCCCGCAGCTGCCCGGGTTGAGCAGCACGGTACAGCCCTGCACCTTGTGGTCATACCGGTGTGAATGCCCGTACACAACCAGGTTATAAGCGGACAGATCGGCCGGCAGGTCTTTCTTTTTGTGCGTCATGAAAACCCGCAGCCCGGCCAGTTCAAAATCCCGGGTATACGGGAGGTTCTCCGCCCAGGCCGCGTCGTTGTTGCCGCGGACCGCGTATACCGGGGCAATGTCCTGCAGCCGGACAAGCACCTGCGGGCCGCTGATGTCACCGCCGTGCAGGATCACATCGCACGCGGAAAGATGCTGCAGCACTTCCGGCCGGAGCAGATTGTGTGTATCCGAGATAATACCGATTGTTTTCATATTGCTTTACAGAAGATATGTGTAAATGCCCCAGAACTGGCAGAAGGTTGCCGCCAGGCAGAACAGATGGAAAATACTGTGCATCCAGCGGATTTTCTTCCCCAGGCCGTACAGGATCGAACCGAGCGAATACAGGATGCCGCCTGCCAGGACCCAGCCCACCCCGGCCAGACCCATGGTGGTCACCAGCGCCGGGATGCCGAACACCATCGACCAGCCGTTGACCAGGTGGCAGGCAACCGCCGCCCGGCTGTATCGGTCCACATCGACACACGTCAGCACGATGCCGATGACCGTCACAGCCCCGACCAGGCCGAACAGCACCCAGCCGGCGGTTCCGCCGACCCCCAGCAGGGAAGCCGGGATATAAGTGCCGTACACCAGCAGGAATACATTGCAGTGATCGATCACCCGCAGCACACCCTTGCCTTTGAGCCGCGGCGAAAGAGCGTGATAGATACACGATATGGTATACAGAAGAATCATGGCAGAACCGAACAGGGAAACGCTGGTTATGGCCAGTGCCCCCTGCGCCCGGATCACCATCAGCACCAGGGCCGCAATGCTCAGCCCGGCACCGATGCCATGGGAAATGGAATTGAACAGTTCCTCCCCGAGCGTATAATCCGGGATGCGGATCTGCCGCCGGACAACCGTCATACAGACACCTCCCGCTTAATCGCAGACATTGAAGTTGGTATCCGCGTATCCTTTCAGCACAGCGGTCATTTCCGGACCGTATTCCTTTTCGAAATCAGCCATGACTGCCGCGCAGACCCGTTCCCCTTCAGCCCCGAACACGGCCTTCGTGACTTCGGCATAGGCATAGAAGGAGTTGGCGCAGTGATAGTCAAAGCCCTTCACATATTCCATCTTCTTCGGATGGGCTTCGCCTTCCTTCAGGCCGGCATTGCGGATGATATGCCGGCAGAACCCGCTTTTGTGCAGTGTGTACGGCACTTCATAGACAATGTACGGGTTGAAGCCCCGGCAGATCGAGTTGTCCAGATGCGCACAGTAGGTATCACCGGCCTCAATCAGGCCCATGGCTTTGAACTGTGCATGCCAGGGACACTGGGTGATGTGCATGGACAGATCCGGTGAAAGCGATTCGATTGTCGAACGGTTCTCGATGCCTTCATCCTTCACTTCCTGCGTATTGACCCACTCACCATACTCCATATAGGTGCCGTAGGTCAGTTCCTTCCCATCCCGGATCGCCCGCTGGGCCATGCGCCGGCCCCGGCTCTCCGCGTAGTACTGCGTCCCGTGGATAAAGGCCTTCTTTCCTCTCTCCCCGAACGAAGCCGTCAGTTTTTCATAGAATTCCGCCGCTATCCAGGCATGTGTCTTTTCCGTAAACATACTGTCCACCTCCGTCTTCATCATAACAAATTCCCGGGCCGGAAGAACTTCTTCCGGACTGCTTTTATTATCTTGAAACTGTATTAAACATCTGTTAGTTTGGAAGCAGAGGTGAGCGAACATGACAATCAAAGAACTTGTTTTGAAGAACCGTAGTTTCAGAGCTTATGATGAATCCTATCAGCTGACGGAACAGGACATGCGTGACTATGTCGAACTGTGCCGTTATTGCGCCACTTCCGGAAATATCCAGGCATTGAAATTCTATACTGCCTGGGAACGTGATGAAGTCGATGCCATTGCCAAGTGCACACACTGGGGCAAGGACCGCCCGTATCCGGGAATCAACCCAAGCGGCTTTATTGTCATTCTGCAGGATACCGATATCGACAAGCGCATGTGGGCCTGGTGGCGGGATGCCGGCGTGGCAGCCCAGACCATCCTGCTCAGTGCCACGGAACAGGGCCTGGGCGGCCTGATGATCGGCAGCTTCGACAAGAACCCGCTGCGGGCCGTCACAAAGCTGGCTGACAACCTGAAGATCCTGCTGGTCGTTGCCATTGGCAAGCCGACGGAAGGCAGTGTCGTTGAAGATGTAGGACCTGACGGGGATCTCCGGCCGCGGCGGGACGAAAACAACGTCACCCACGTCAAGAAGCGTCCGCTGGACGAACTGATCGTCAAGCGCTGACCAGTCAAAAAAGCACCGGCTGTGACATCTGCACATGTCTGACGGTGCTTTTTTCATGTTTCCTTCCGGTTCTGCGGATCCTGCCGCAGGATTATTTTCCGTAGTCCGCGCTTGGATCAAAGGCCATGAACGGATACGGACAGATTTCCTTCATCGTATGGGTATAGATCTTTCCGGACGGGCAGGTCACGTAGACCGGCACATCCATGTCAAAACAGAATTCGGTCATGACCTGGCGGCAGGCCAGGCACGGGGCCCCGTCTTCCTCGGTGCTGCCGGCGACTGCCAGTGCCTTGAACTTCCGGCACCCTTCCGAAACCATCTTGAAGATGGCTGTCCGTTCGGCGCATACGGTCATGCCGTAACTGGCATTCTCAATGTTGCAGCCGGTGTAGATCTTCCCGTCTTCCCCGAGCACGGCCGCGCCGACCATGAAACGGGAATACGGGCAGTACGCATTTTTCCTGGCCCGGCGGGCTTCCTGACATAGTGTTTCCTTCATTGTTCATTCTCCTTTTTCCGGGTATCATCCAGAAATGTTTTCAGTTCCTGCGGCAGCCTCGTTACAAACCGCACCGTCCGGCAGCCATGCTCCTTCAGCAGGCTCAGCGGATACCGCCCCCGCTCATAGAATTCCTGCAGGGTCAGGGCATTGGCCCCGTCATCAGCGTGCCCGGTCACCAGACAGCGCGCCACGAGGCAGGAATACGGGGTCGCATAATAGATGTAGACGGTATCGCCGGCTTGCATCTTCTTTTTTGTATGCCAGTAGAGGGTCTTCCTTTGCCGGAATGCCCCGAGCACATCGAAGTAGGCCGGGTTGGCCGGTACCAGCCAGTCCGATGGGGCCAGATCGGCTTTGCGGGTTTCCGTAAAGCTGCGGCTGTCTGCCAGCAGCTGCGCGATCATTGCGTCCGGCACACCGCTGTCCAGCAGTACGGAAATCCAGTTTTTCTTATTCATGTGAAAGGCCGGCCAGATGCCCGGTATGGCCAGGTATTCTGCCATTTTCCCTTCCGGCACCTTGACGTTCAGGATTTCACATTTCTCTTCCGGTGCCTCCGGCATCAGTTTGTCCAGTGTGATTTCCCCGATCAGGCCGTACCATTTGCGGTTTTCGTGGTTGCGGATCACCGTGTAGCCGTTTTCCTTCTTCCATGGCCGGTCCGGCCGGTCACCGTAGCGGGACAGCACCAGGTCCGCCGCGTATTCCGCCTGCGCACTGAGATAGTCCTTCGGCACAAAGCAGGTCCGGGCCAGTTCTTCCAGTATTTCGAGATACTCACTGCGGACTGCGGCCGCGAACGCGCTGCGGACATGGGCATGCACCAGCACATATTCTTCCCCAAGTTCCGTGTCCATGACCCGGCCGCTGACTTTTCCCTTTTCATCAACGGTCACTTCGGCCTCAAACTGCCCGTCCATGAATGTCCGGCGGAAAACAGAAACAGATCCTGCCGGCACAAAGCCGCAGGCTTCCAGTTTCTCCCGGTCAGGTTTCAGTTTTAAAAACAATTCGGATTCAAGTGACATTTCAATTCTTTTCTTTCACCCCGGTCAGGGTTTGATCAGATCCATAATGGCCTGTACGGTCTCGGCCTGCTGCTGTTCAGCTGTAATGCCCGGCTGGCCGTCGCCGTTCTGATGCCCGTAACTGCCAAAGCCCGCGTGATTGCCGCCGGGGATTACCGTTTCTGCCGCATCCGGCGGCCAGTACTGCCGGGCTTCCTCATAGGCCTCCGGTTCCAGACAGCCGTCTTCCGTCCCGTATACGGAAAGCATCTTCAGATCAGGCAGTTTTCCGGTGGGATAGGCTGCCAGCAGCACCAGGCCGTCCGTTTCCGCCGCATGGGAAGCCGCAAAGGACGCGGCCGCTGTACCGCCCAGGGAATGGCCGCCGACCAGCCAGGTTTCATACGGATATGCCGCCATAATCGGGGCAGCCGCGTTTATCTTCAGAAAAGCCAGGTGCAGCGGCATCTTCAGCAGGAAACAGTCCACGCCCTCTTCGGCCAGCCGGTGCAGCAGCGGCGCGTATGCCGTTTCCTCCACCATCCCGCCGGGATAGAACACCAGGGCAGTTTCATCGCCGGGGCCGTCAAACCTCCAGCCTTCCGGAATCGCTTCCACATCCACATCCGCGCTGTCCGCAAGGCTTGCCGTTACATTTTCCGCCCGGTAATACCGTGAAGCCCATATGCCGATTCCCGTACCCAGGATCAGCGTGCCGCACAGAAACCCCAGCAGGAACCGTATGATCCGATTCTCCGGCCGGCCGGACCGCCGCCGGTACAGATGAATGATCAGTCCGCCCAGCGCATAGGCTGCGATCAGTGCGGCTGTTGAATATATGGCATATTTCATCCTTTATCTGCCTCAGAATCACGGAATTCCGGCAGGGTCAGGGCATAGGCGGCTGCGGAATCCCCGTTCTTCGCCGCCTTTTCATACCAGCGCCGGGCTTCCGCCAGGTCACGGTCAATGCCGATACCGTAGTGGTAAATCACCGCCAGTTTCATGGCGCTGTCTTCACCGCCCTTTTCATCCGCCAGCTTATACCAGCGGATGGCTTCCGCGGTGTCCTGCGGGGTGCCGCTGCCGTGCAGATAGTGGTTGCCGGTCAGGCTGCACCAGCGGGCAGCTTTCTTCCGGTCTTCAAACGAACCGTTTTCATGCGCGTAGATGCCGGCCAGCAGCAGCGCTGCCTCCAGGTTGCCGCGCCGGGCACTCTTTTCGAACCAGTTCATCGCTTCCGCCGAGTTTCTTTCAGTTCCCAGACCCCGGCTGTACATGACACCCAGTTCATACATCGCGTCCGGATGGTCTTTCATCGCTGCCTGCCGGAACCAGCTGAAGGAGCGGTCAGGATCATAGTGCTCTGCTTTCATCCACTCTTTGCCGCGCTCGTATTCCTCCTGCCCGTCCGGCTCCGGATCCGCTGTCTTCAGCGGGGAAGCCAGTTCATCCTTCAGGGCCTCACAGCGGGGAACCATCTTTTCCCCCACCCATCTGTCAAAGCGGTTCTTCCGGATTTCGATTACCAGGTCCCGGGCTTCCGGATCCCCCATCGCATAAGCCTGCCGGGCATACAGTTCCGCCAGATCCAGGTCCCGGCGTACATCGTCAATGCCTGCTGCGTGCCGTACTGCCTCAATGTAGAGGCGCATGGCAATATCACTTTCCCTCTCAAACCGGAACATCGCTGCCGGGGTATATTCCTCCGCGTTGCCGCTGATCTCCAGTTCATCCTGGGCTTCTTCGCTGCCCAGTGTCCAGGCCCGGTAAAAGAGTTTCTGCGCTTCGTAGCGGTTCTGCGTAACTCCCTGCGCCCCGGCATACATCTGCCCCAGGGCGAGACATCCTTCCGGGCTGCGCCCCAGCACTGCCAGATGATACAGTTCCTCAGCCCGGATAGCATCCCCTGCGTTCAGGGCCAGACCAGCCGTCTTGCAGGCGATCCCGCCGATGCGTTCCACCAGCTTTGAGGCATCCGGATGTTTTTCCTGTTCGGCTTCCAGGGCATATTCCAGGGCCTTGCCCAGGTCCTGTTTCAGACCGCCCCAGCCGTGCACATAGAAGACGGCCAGCCGGTAGCACGCCTCGCTGTCCATCCCGCTGAGGGCTGCCACCCGGTAATACTTCACCGCATTTTCGCCATCCCCGGCCTGATACGCTCTTTCCCCGAGCAGGGAAGCGTTCTGCCGCAGCAGGTCAATCAGCTGCCCGGCATCAGCCGAACCGCCCTGTTTTGCCTTGACGGCATAGACCATGGCTGTTTCCAGATCCCGTTTTGTGCCAAGTTCATTCATATTCATGACACTGACGTTGTAAGCCGCGTCCGCGCTGCCCAGGTCTGCCGCCTGGCGGTACGCATCCAGGGCCGTCACATAATCTTTCTGTTCCCAGGCATCTCCTGCTTTCTGCAGCAGTTCATTCAGTTTTTCTTCCATCGTCATCCTCCTGCCCGAACAATCTCGCCATCATATATTCATCCCGGTATTCCCCATGTACCTTCATGGTTTTCCGGCGTCTTCCTTCTACTTCAAAGCCGCTCTGCCTGTACAGCGCCTGTGCCGCCGTGTTATCACATTCCACGGTCAGGTCCGCCCGGACAATGCCTTCCCGTTCTGCCCAGGGTTCCAGCTGCGCAAAGAAGGCCGTACCAATCCCGGCATGACGCCAGGCAGTACGGATGCCGATCACGATATAGGCGGTGTGGGCCGTACGTATATTCCGCCCTTTGCGGGCCATGAAAAAACCGATGATTTCCGGTCCGTCTGCCGCCGCCAGCAGCAGGTCATGATGCCGGAGTGAATCCGCAATGACTCTTTCCACAGCCGCGTCATCGGGCATTGCCTGTGCCCTTTCCCCCGGTTCATACAGCATAAAGTCAGTTTCCTCATCCAGCTGCAGGAGCATCTGCCGGTATCCGGCAGCGTCTTCCGGACCCATGGACCGGATCGTAATCCCATTCATACGACCCCCTATTTCAGATCCCGGTAGAACCGGACTGCCCCGGCAACCTCGTCCGCAGTGGGATGGTTTTTGGCGATTCCGCCAATCAGCCGGAACGGCCCGAATGTATCAAAGCCCAGGCACTGATAGGTGCCCAGCTCATCATTCCGCCGCCGCTCCATGACCTTGCGGATCTGGTCGTAATAGCTCTTGCGCGGAGCGCCGCATGTGCAGATCAGGAAAACCGGCCGGCCGATCGGCAGGTGTTTTTCCGCATAAGCCAGCACCTGCTTGGCAAAACTGCCGTAGTAGATGCCGGACGCGATGCCGATCCGGTCATAACCGGACAGATCCCTGTCCTCTTCCGTGACATTGATCAAGTCCACGTTTTCATCCGCCTGCCGGATCGCTTCCAGCAGTTTTTTCGTGTTGCCGTGGTGCGCCGAATAATAGATGATTCCTGTTTTCATAACTGATCCCCTTTATATGATTATTCCGTTCAAGTGATCGATTTCGTGCTGGATCACCTGGGCCGCGTATCCGGAGAATTTCTGCCGGCGCCGCTGCCATTGTGAATCGTAATATTCCACTTCGATATTCCGGTACCGTCTGGCCGGCCGCATGCCGTCCAGGCTCAGGCACCCTTCCATGGTGTCATACGGCGTATCATGACGCAGAATGACGGGATTGAACATGATGATGCCCATCAGCCCGGTATTGACAACGATAATGCGTTTACTGACGCCGATCATGTTGGCGGCCATGCCGGCACAGCGGTCCCGGTTGGCCTGCAGGGTATCGAACAGATCCTGCGCGGTCATTGTGTCGCTGCGGTCGGCCGGCCCCGACTTCCTGGCCAGGAACATGACATCCCTGATTACCGGCCTGATCATATGGGCCGCCTTTCAAAGACATATTCCGCCGGGGAAGACAGATCTTCCCGGTAATGGAAATGAAGCCGGTCAAAGGCTTTCATGTCCTCCGGCTGTCCGGCCTGCCGCTCCGCCAGCCAGCGGACCATTTCCCCGCGGGCCATCTTGGCATAGACGGCCTTCGTCACCAGTTTACTGCCGGCCGTTTCACAGAAGGTCACGTTGACCCAGTGATCTTCCGGGGCCAGGTACGGCTCCACGGCCTGGGCATATTCCCGTGATGCGAGGTTGATGATCACACCGCTGTCATCTCGCACCGCATCATAGAGCTTCCGGCCCCAGTAAGTATAGAGGTTCCCGCTGCCGTTTACATTCGCTTCCGCCTGCATCTCAAGCCGGTACGGTGTCACACCGTCCAGCGGCCGCAGCACGCCATAGAACGCAGAAAGGATCCGCAGGTGCTCCTGGACCCAGGCAAACTGTTCATCCGTGAAGGCCCCCGGGGCCATGTGCTGATAGGCGATGCCGTCATAGGCCAGCACGGCCGGGGTCAGTTCCCCTTCCAGGTTCATCGTTTCCAGCCGGGCGATATTCTGTTCCGCCAGTTTCGCGCTGCACTTCCAGAGGGCCTGCAGCTGCGCGGGTGTACGGGTCCGCAGCCAGGCCAGGATTTCTTTTGTTTCCGCCGGAAACAGCGGCCTGCCCTGCGGGGAAAGCCCGTCATCGGTCCGCATTTTCTTGGCCGGAGCCAGGATGACGCGCATCAGCCCAGGGCCTCCAGCATGTTTGCTGCATCAGCTGCGGCTTTCACCTTGTCATCAGACCGGACAATCGTGCCGGCCTCGTCGATCAGATAGGTTGTCCGCACAACCCCCATGGATGTTTTCCCGTAAAGTTTCTTTTCCTTCCACACATCATAGGCTTCGATCACGTGCCGTTCCGGATCAGCCAGCAGGGTGATACCGAGATTCTGTTTCTCCTCAAAGCGCTTGTGGGAAGCGACCGTATCCTTGCTGATGCCGAGAATCACGGCTCCCTTTTCCGCAAACTGCGGGCGCATGGCCGTATAGCTGCAGGCCTGTTTCGTGCAGCCGGCGGTATTATCCTTCGGGTAAAAGTACAGAATCACCTTCTGACCCCGGTAATCCTTCAGGGCATGCATGACCCCGTTCTGATCCGGCAGGGTGAAGTCCGGGGCTTTCGTTCCGATTGCGAGCATGTTGTGTTCCTCCCTTTTATTTTCTCAGCTGTCCTGTCTGACCGTATAGCCATGTCCGGCCAGGGCCTTCAGGGCTTTTTCGAGATTCTCCTGTTTGACCAGGATATAGTCCGTATCATAGGTGGATACGGCAAAGATGCTGATCTGCTGTTCCGCCAGTATATCCGCGATGCCGGCCAGAATGCCGACCAGGCTGAACTCCATCGTGCCGGATACCCGGAATCCGCGCCAGCCGTCTTCCCGGGCTGTGGTAAATTCCGGGGTTTCTTCCGTCGGACATACCAGGGACAATTCATCGGCTGTCTTTGCCAGAAAGAAAAGCTTGCAGTCCAGATCGAAATCCCCGTCCGGATCCAGTTTGCAGACTGTTAATGCTTCATTCAACACTGTCAGTTCCATTGATGTTCTCCTCCAGACCGGCCAGGGTCAGATACTGTGCGGTCCTGGCCAGCACTTCATCCAGACTGAAGTATCCGGCCTGCCGCAGGGTTTCCCGGCCCTGTATATACACGATCACCGCGGGCACCGACAGGATGCCGTGCTGGGCCGCGATGTCCGGGCAGGTTTCTATGTCAATATAGCGGGCAGTACAGGCATTGTTCTCACACCAGCTGTCGATCCGGTGCCGGATGGCCGTACAGGGACCGCATTGTTCTGAACCAAACTGCATGATGACCGCATCCGCCGCCTGCCGCAGCTGCTCATACGCGGCCAGGCTTTCCAGCGTTTTCATTCTGCATCCTCCAGCATCTTCTCCCGGAAGCTCATGATGATTTCCCGGGGAATGCCGAGCTGTTCTTCCAGATAGGCTTCCGGGCCGCGGGCATTGATGACTTCCAGGGCTGCGTCAAGATATTCTTCCCGGGCCAGAAAGAGGTCACGCACTGCTTCGGCCTGCGGCAGCGGCTGTCCGTCCGCTAGCATTTTCCGGTAAAACCCTTCGGCTCTGGGACCGTTGGTTTCATTGGTCAGCAGATAATCTTCCCGGACGGCCGTTTCCGCCGCGCCAAGGGCCAGCAGGACCAGCGCCGATACCAGCCCGCACCGGTCTTTGCCTTCC
>JAFRHT010000129.1 GCA_017433125.1 Solobacterium sp. | reverse complement strand
CTGCTGTGCTTCGAGACGCTGGAAAAGAGCGCTTCGGAAAACCTGGATGTCTTTGTGGACTATATCCTGAAGAGCTTCGACACCAAGAAATAACCGGAAACAGGGCAGTGACCCTGTTTTCTAAAGGGAACTCATGACGGAAACAGGAAGATATATCGCCATCGACCTGAAGTCGTTCTACGCTTCGGTTGAATGTGTCGAACGCGGGCTGGACCCGCTCAATGACAATCTTGTAGTGGCAGATGAAAGCCGGACAAACAAGACGATCTGCCTGGCTGTTTCGCCGTCCCTGAAAGCCTACGGTATTTCCGGCCGGGCCCGCCTGTTTGAGGTGATCCAGGCAGTCAGGCGCATCAACCGGCAGCGCCGGGAGGCGATCAACGGACAGGCGTTTCGCGGCCGGTCGTATCACAGTGACGAGCTGGCAAAGGATCCGTATCTGGAGCTGGATTATGTCGTGGCTGTGCCCCGCATGAGTTTCTATATTGAATACAGCACGAGGATCTATGATACCTATCTGAAATACATCGCCCCGGAGGACATCCATGTCTATTCCATTGATGAAGTGTTTATCAACGCGGGCCCGTATCTCAACACATACCATGTCAGTGCGCACGAACTGGCGTTGCTGATGGTGCGGGATGTGCCGCACACGACCGGCATCACCGCCACGGCCGGCATCGGCACGAACATGTATCTGGCCAAGGTGGCCATGGATATTGTGGCCAAGCATATGCCGGCGGATGAAGACGGGGTGCGGATTGCCGAACTGGATGAAAGGGAATACCGGAAACAGCTCTGGACCCATGAACCGCTGACGGACTTCTGGCGGGTGGGCCGGGGCTACGCGGCAAAGCTGCGCGAATACGGCATGACCACGATGGGGGATGTGGCCCGCTGTTCGCTGGGAAAAGATACTGACCTGCTGAATGAAGCCCTGCTGTTCAAACTGTTCGGCATCAACGCGGAACTGCTGATCGATCACGCCTGGGGGGTGGAGCCCTGCACCATGGCAGACATCAAAAACTACCGGCCCGCGGCCAGCAGCCTGGGCAGCGGCCAGGTGCTCATGAGTCCCTATGAATATGAGCAGGCGGCTGTCGTCGTGCGGGAGATGACCGAGGCCCTAAGCCTGGACCTGTTTGCGAAGCAGCTGGTGACCGACCAGGTGGTTCTGACCATCAGCTATGACGCGGCCAGTGACCTGAGCGGCTATCAGGGTGAAATCGGTTCTGACTGGTACGGCAAGGCGGTGCCGAAACACGCCCACGGCACGGCGGATCTGGGGTGCCTGAGCGCTTCGACAAAACTGATGACCGATGCGGTCATGAAACTGTACGAAAGAATCGTCAATCCGAAACTGCTGGTCCGGCGCATCGGCATCGCTGCCATCAACGTGATCCCGGCGGCTCAGGCGGCAGAGAAGGTGCGGGTGGAGCAGTTTGACCTGTTCAGTGACCCGGCCGGGAAGACAGATATCCTTCAGGAAGAAAAAGAAGCCCTGGAAAAGGAAAAACATGTCCAGGCAGCCCTGCTGGAAATCCGGGCCCGCTATGGCAGGAACGCGGTGATCAAGGGCACGAGCATGAAAGAGGGCGCAACCGGGCGGGAACGCAACCGGCAGATCGGAGGGCACAAGGCATGAAGAAGTTCGAACAGTACGCCGACATGCTGGACATGCCCCGGCCGGCATCCGCCCGTAAACACATGGCAAGAATCGACCGGGCAGCCCAGTTCGCGCCGTTCTCCGCCCTGACCGGCTATGAAGAAGCCATTGACGAAACTGCCCGCTTGACCGACGGGCGGCCGGAACTCAGCGAAGGGGAGCAGGAAGAGATCAACCGGGCCCTGCAGCATATCGCTGCGCATATGCAGGCGGCGCCGGAAGTGACCGTCAGCTGGTTCTGTGAAGATCCCCGCAAACCGGGCGGGGAGATACGCACTGCGCGGCTGCAGATCCGGAAGTTTGATGAAACCAGGCGCATCCTGATTGCGGCGGAAGGGGAACGGATCCCGGTGGACGATATCCTGAGCATAAAATACGAATCGTTTCCGGAATAAAAAAACGCGGCGTGCCGGGCGATCCCGGTATCCGCGTTTTTTCTGTTATTTTGCCGGCATGGCCTTGGTGCGCCACTTGCCGCGTTTGAAGGAGACGAAGGTCATCAGGGCCCCGATCACCCAGGTGGCCAGCAGGGAAACCTGCATCATCAGGCAGTTGCCCTGGGGCAGTTCCGGCGTCCTGCTCAGCCAGACAAGGATATAGGCCAGCGGGACCCGGATCGCAACGGTGTTGATCAGGGAAATCCACATCGGGGTCATTGTATCCCCGGCGCCGCGCATGATGCCGGAGAGGCACTGTGTCACCTCCATGGCAATATAGCCGACCGCCAGGATGCGCATCATGGTGTTGCTCAGGCTGATCAGTGCTTCGGTCTTGGTGAAAATCGCCATCAGGTACCTGCCGAACAGCAGAATGATCACCGTCAGCACCGCCGACACCCCCATGGCTGTCAGGGTGCCTTTCCGGGTGCCTTCATCCACCCGGTCCATGCGCCGGGCCCCGATGTTCTGGCCGGAGAAGGTGGTCATGGCGCTGCCGAAGGAGAAGGCCGGCATCATGACGAAGCCGTCAATCCGCATGACAATGACGTTGGCGGCAATATACATCTCTCCGAAACTGTTCGTCAGGGACTGCACGATAATCATGGACATCGAGAAGATAGCCTGAGTGATGCCGGAAGGCAGGCCCAGCCGGATCAGGTCCCGGGAGAAGCGGTTTTTCGGGTTCAGGTATTCCTTCTTCATGTCGAAGAGGTCGGTCATCCGGGTCAGCTTGCGGATGGACAGCAGGGCGGAGACAAACTGGGCAATGATCGTGGCCCAGGCAACTCCCGGCACCCCCATGCCGAACTTTGCGACAAATGTCCAGTCCAGGATGATGTTGAGAATCGTTGCCACCAGCAGATAGATCAGGGCCGATACGGAATCACCCAGACCCCGCAGCACACCGGCCAGGATATTGTAATAACCACCCCCGGCAATGCCCAGAAAGATGATCGTGAGGTAGGCCTGGCACCAGCCGATGATCGATTCCGGTGTGTTCAGAATCCGCAGCAGCGGCCGGGAAATCACCGGACCGATGACCATGATGATCGCCGAGGCAATCAGCGTCAGCGACAGACAGGCCCCGATCGTGCGGGACAGATGATCCCGCTGACGGGCCCCGAAGTACTGGGCCACCATGATTGAAGCCCCGGTGGAAATCCCCATGAACAGCACCAGCATCAGATTCAGGATCGGGCCGGCACTGCCGACCGCGGCCAGCGCGTTGTCCCCGACATAGCGGCCGACAATGATGCTGTCAACGGTGTTATACAGCTGCTGCGCGATGTTTCCCAGCAGCATCGGGATGGCAAACTGAATGATATTCTTTACCGGATCTCCCCTGGTCATATCCACAGGCCGGAACAGTTTCTGCATGATACTCATTTTCCTACCTCCAAAGCACAAGCGTTACTATACGAACTATATAAATAATTATCAAGAGAAATCATCGGCTTTCTGTTATATTGAAATCGGAAAACGCTTACAGGTGGAACCATGGACAGAATGCTGAAACAGGGCATGATCCTGATTGATCATCCGGCCGGCAGGGATACGCTGATCTTAAGGCCGAACGGGGTCTTTTCGTGCCTTCTGCAGAGCCGCGGCCTGCATGTGCAGCGCAGCCTGCATCTGCCTGTGGAAACAGCGGAACACGTCCTGGAGCATCTCGAACTGCTTAATGATGAAAAGGGGGACAGGTGGCAGGTACTGCTCATCTACCGGGACGGCCGCACGGTCAGCGTCAGCGGTGAGAACATCGCCGCGGTATTGACCGCGGAACTTCGTACCTTTCTGACATTGGAGGAAATCGATCTGCCATACTGACATATGCCGCTTGTGAAAGCGGTTTCTTTCTGTTACTATGGAAACCAGAAAGGAAAAACCGGTTTCCATATGGAACTAAGAGAAAAAATACTGGTTACGGCCATTGAGCAGTTCTGTCAGACCGGCCTGAAGTTCACCATGCAGGATGTGGCGGAACAGGCCCGGATTTCCAAAAAGACCATCTATACCGTCTTTGCCTCGAAAGAGGAACTGCTGCTGGGCATGCTGGACTATGGCTACGAAAAAATCCAGCAGCGCAAAAAGGAGATCATCCGTGCCGATATGGACCTGCGGGACCGGCTGCGGCTGGCCATGATTGCCCTGCCGGAGGAGTATGAAACGATCGATTTCCGGCAGCTTGACGGACTGAAGGAACAGTATCCGGCTGTGCATCAGGCCCTGCACAGGCATCTGGAAGATAACTGGGAGCCGGTGCTGGAACTTCTGGCGGAAGGACAGCGGTGCGGGCTGATCCGGCCGGTGGCCGTGCCGGTGCTGCGGCTGATGATTACCGCCAGCATTGAAAGCTTCATCGACAGTGACCTTCTGAATCAATCCGATATATCCTACGAACAGGCTTTGAATGAAATGATAGACATCATCATGAAAGGAATATGCGTTAAATGAAACGACTGAACAATGACTGGGAATATACCTCTGTATGGAGTGAGGAATTCCTGCAGGGCGGGGCGTACGAGGAGATTGTACGGCTGCCGCACACCTTCAATGAAGCGCCGCTCCACTACGCTGATCCGAAGGATTACGAAAAAACCGCCGGCTACCGGAAACAGATCGAGATTCCGGAAGAATACCGCGGCAGGCGGCTGTTTCTGCAGCTGGACGGGGCTGCCCACCAGGCCGAAGTCTATGTCAACGGCAAAAAGATGGGTGCGCATTTCTGCGGATATACGGCATTCCGGGTTGAGATCACCCTGGCGGTGAAGTTCGGGGCGCTCAACACGATTGTCATCAAGGTCGACGCCCATGAAGACGGCCGCATCCCGCCGTTTGGTTTCGTGATTGATTATCTGACCTATGGCGGTCTGTACCGGGATGTCTGGCTTGATGTCAGAAACAAAACCTTTATCAGTGACGTCTATGTCGCTACCCCGACGGTTACCGATGCCCATATCCGGGTGGACCAGAACGGGCCGCTGGCCGAAAGTGAATACCGCATCCGCATTCAGGACAAAGCCGGCTTCACCCTGCGGGATGCAACGCTGGCCGGCACAAAGAAGGAGATCGACCTGCACTGCGGTGCGGCCAGACCCTGGCAGCTGCACGACCCGGTGCTCTATACATGTGTAGTTGAACTGCTCATCGGGGGCAAGGTGGCTGACCGGGTGGAGAAGACATTCGGTTTCCGGACGGTTGCCTTCAACAGCAATGAATTCCTGCTTAACGGCAAACCGGTCTTCCTGCGCGGACTGAACCGCCATCAGTGGTACCCGTACATGGGCTATGCGGCTCCGCAGGCCCTGCAGGAAGAGGATGCCCGCATCCTCAAGGAGGAACTGCAGGTCAATGCGGTCAGGACCTCACACTACCCGCAGTCGCACTATTTCCTGGATGCCTGTGACCGGCTGGGGCTGCTGGTGTTTACGGAAATCCCCGGGTGGCAGCATATCGGTGATGAAGCCTGGCAGGACCAGGCCGTTCAGAATACCCGTGAGATGATCATGCAGTACCGCCAGCACCCCTCGATTTTCCTGTGGGGTGTGCGGATCAACGAAAGCCAGGACAACGATGAATTCTATACCCGCACCAACCGGCTGGCCCATATGCTTGACCCGTACCGGCCAACCTCGGGTGTGCGGTATCTGGAAAAGAGCAGTCTGCTGGAAGATGTATACGGCTACAATGATTTCTCCCATAACGGCACAAACCCGGGGGCCAAGTCCAAAAAGGATGTTTCGCCGGATGAGGAAAAGCCGCTGCTGATCACCGAAGCCAACGGCCATATGTTCCCGACGAAGGCCTTTGATCCGTGGGAGAAGCGGCAGGAGCACGCGCTGCGTCATGCCCGCGTCCTCAACGCGGCCAAGCAGGACGGCACCCATGCCGGGGTCTTCCAGTGGTGCATGTTTGATTACCCGACGCATCAGGATTTCGGCTCCGGTGACCGGATCTGCTACCACGGTGTCATGGATATGTTCCGCAACCCGAAGCTGGCCGCGGCAGTCTATGCCAGCCAGGGTGACGGCCATCCGGTGCTGGAAGTCGGCACATCGATGGATATCGGTGATTATCCGGCCGGCCAGATCGGTGATTTCCATGTCTTCACCAACGCGGATGCCGTGCTGCTGTACAAGAATGACCAGCTGGTCCGCAGCTTCACAACCCATGGCTGGGAAGGGCTGCGTCACGGTCCGGTCCTGATCAACGATACGATCGGCCGGCTGCTGCAGGAAAACGAAGGTTTCCCGGAAGAAGAAGCGAAACTGATCCGTGAATGCCTGCTGGCCGCGGCCCGGTACGGCCTGCCGAACCTGCCGCTCAAGCACAAGGGGATGCTGGGCTATGCCATGGCCAGATATCATCTGAAGTTCGAAGACGGCTACAATCTGTACGGCAAGTATGTCGGCAACTGGGGTGGGGAAGCCACCAGATGGCGTTTCGATGCCGTTAAGCGCGGCAAGGTCGTGGCCAGTGTCACCAAGGCCCCGGATACGGACCTGCATCTGGAAGTCACCGCGGGTTCTTCCGTTCTGCATGAAGGGGAGACCTGGGACGCTGCAGCGGTGCGGATCCGCATTGTCGACGGCAACGGCAACCTGGCGCCTTATGCCCAGCTGCCGGTGCACCTGCTGGTCGGCGGGGCCGGTGAACTGATCGGCCCGGATGTCGTCACGGCAGAAGGAGGCATGTGCGGCACCTATATCAGAACAAACGGTACGGAGGGCAAGATCCTGCTGACCGTACAGGCAGACGGCCTGAAACCGGTTCATAAGACATGGACCGTGGAAAAGAGGGATACAGAATGAGACTGACAGGCAGACAGAAAGCAGCCTACGGCATCGGTGCCATAGGCAAGGACATGGTCTATGCGCTCAGCGCATCCTATGTCATGTATTATTACCAGGACATCATGGGGCTCTCGGCATCCTTTGTCGGGTTCATCCTGATGATTGCCCGGGTCTTTGACGCGGTCAATGACCCGTTCATGGGCATCCTGGTGGCCAAGACCCAGACAAAGTGGGGGCGCTTCCGGCCGTGGCTGTTCAGCGGCACGGTGCTCAACGCCTTTGTCCTGTATGCGCTGTTCAAGGCCCCGAACCTTGCCGGGACCGGCCTGATGGCGTATTTCTCAGTCATCTATATTCTCTGGGGCATGACATATACGATGATGGATATCCCGTACTGGTCCATGATCCCGGCAGTGACCGATACGCCGCAGGACCGGGAAAACCTTTCGGTTGTCGGCCGGACATGCGCCGGCGTGGGCAATGCGCTGATTACCGTCTTTACGGTCAAGGCTGTTGCCATGCTGGGGGCCGGCAGTGAACGGATGGGCTTCGGCAAACTGGCTTTGATTGTCGCGGTGCTGTTTATCATCACCGAAGTAATTACCTGTCTTTCCGTGAAGGAACAGCGGATGGAGAAGATGCAGACCAACACGATTCCGGAGATGTTCCGGGCCCTGTTTGCCAATGACCAGGCCATGGTGACCGTCATGACGATCATTCTGATCAACTGCGCGCTGTATCTGACCAGCAACCTGATCATATACTTCTTCAAATACGATCTGGGCGGGGCTTCCTGGCAGGACAGCTATACCCTGTTCAACATGGTCGGCGGGGCTTCGCAGATCCTCGGCATGATGGTTCTGTATCCGCTGCTGCGCCGCAAGTTCGGCAATACCGATATCTTCAAGATGTGCCTGCGGCTGGCAATCACCGGCTATGCGCTGATCCTGCTGGTCTGCCTGACCGGGTTTGCGTCGAATGTCATTCTGCTGTGCCTGTGCGGGCTCTGTGTGTTCCTGGCCAACGGCATGATGACGGTGCTGACCACCGTCTTCCTGTCCAGTTCCGTTGACTACGGCGAACTGAAGACCGGGCACCGGGAAGAAAGTGTGATCTTCTCGATGCAGACATTTGTCGTCAAGGCCGCCAGCGGTGTGGCTGTCTTCATGACCGGTATCGGCCTGGACCTGATCGGCCTGACCGGCTCGAATGCCACGGACGGCATCATCGAAGCCCAGAGTGCTTCCACGATCCTCGGCCTGCGGCTGCTGATGACCATCCTGCCGGTGTTGGGCCTGCTGTGTGCCTATGCCGTTTTCACAAA
This sequence comes from Solobacterium sp., assembly GCA_017433125.1. Classification (GTDB taxonomy): domain Bacteria; phylum Bacillota_I; class Bacilli_A; order Erysipelotrichales; family Erysipelotrichaceae; genus Bulleidia. Next base: position 2,739 of record JAFRHT010000129.1, on the reverse strand, counting down.
GAAATTCACCCTGACCGATGAAAAGGTTCAGGAAATCAGTACAGCTTTAAGGGAGAAAGCAGCCAATGACGTGCATTAAATGGAAGATCAGTTATACCGACCGGAACGGCCGTCTGGAAAAAAGCGGTGAAGTGCACTTTGATGCCGGGGTTTTCCGACTGGAAACAGACCTGCCGGAAGCCGTTCTGGAAAAGATCGAAATGACCATGCCGCTCAATGTGGATGATGACGAGAAGATCTTCATGAACGGCTATCAGACCTGGACTGCCTGTCCGGAATATGGAGTAACCGACCGGATCAGAGGCATGCAGGCCATGCCGAAAAGGGCAGTTGAGAAGTTCCATCTGGACCGGTACGGTGATTATCACTTCAATGAATACCCGTTTAAAAGGGGATTCCTGCATGGTTTCTCCTGGTGCACGTTCCGCAAGGGGCGCTTCTACCGGTTCTTCGGTTCGCTCAATGAGCGCGAGCTGGGCTACACGATGTTCGAGTATGACCACAGCACGAAAGTGCTTACGGTGCGGCGGGACTGCGGCGGACTGCGGGTTGCCGGCGGCCGCATGGCCTTGTTTGAGCTGCTGATCACGTCCGGCACGGAACGTGAAGTTTATGACCGCTGGTTCGCGGAACTGAACATCAAACCCCGGACAGAAAAGGAAATTGCCGGTTATTCCAGCTGGTACAATACCTTCCAGGATATCAATGAGAAGTCCATCCGGGACGCCCTGTTCGGGTGCCGTTCCCTGTTTGAAAAAGGGGATCTGTTCCAGATTGATGACGGCTGGGAGCCGCATATCGGCGACTGGATGGAACCGGACGGGAAGAAGTTCCCCAACGGCATGAAGGAAATGGCGGACCTGATCCACGCCAACGGCTTCCGGGCCGGTCTCTGGCTGGCCCCGTTCGCGGCGGAAAAGGATTCGGCCCTGTTCAAAAACCATCCGGACTGGTTTATCAAAAAGGATGGCAAACCCTGGGCCTGCGGCAGCAACTGGAGCGGGTTCTACGGGCTGGACATCGATATCCCGGAAGTGCAGACCTATCTGGAAGGCGTATTTCACAGGGTCTTTGATGAATGGGGATTCGATCTGGTCAAGCTTGATTTCCTGTATGCGGCCGCGACCTTCGGAAACGAAAGGGAGACTCGGGCCGGGCGGATGTACCGGGCAGTGGACCTGCTGCGGAAGTGGTGCGGGGATCATCTGATTCTCGGCTGCGGCGTGCCGGTCATGCCGGCCTTCGGGCAGTTTGAATACTGCCGTATCTCCTGTGATGTTTCACTGGACTGGAATGACAAGCGGTATATGCAGTGGGCGCACCGTGAACGGGTGTCAACCAAGCAGGCCGTCGGCAACATCCTTTCCCGGCGGATGCTCAACAGCCGCGCATATATCTGTGATTCCGACGTCTTCTTCCTGCGGGAGGAAAACCTGAAACTGGATGCCCTGACCAAGGATACGCTGGCCCGGCTGGATGCTCTTCTGGACGGGGTATGGATGATCTCTGATGATCCGTCAAAGTACAGCTCCGCCCAGCGCCAGCAGTACCGCGATCTGCGCCGGCTGACCGCGGCAGTGGATGTCGAGTATGACCCGGACCGGGCAATTGTCAGCTATGAACTCGACGGGCAGCGGCAGGAACTTGATGTCAGCTGTCTGACAAGAAAAGACTGATACAGAGCAGGCGGCTTTCCGGCCGCCTTTTCATTTGTTAGAATATAGCGGAGTAATCTGGGGGATGCAGCATGAAAACAAGAACACAGATCCTGAAAAATCTGATCCGGACAGTCTTCGGACTGTTTGTCTTCTCCATCGGGGTAGCCCTGGAAATGCAGAGCAATATCGGCATGGCACCATGGGAAACCCTTTCCGTCGGCATATCAAAACACCTGCCGTTTTCGTTCGGTACGGTGCATGTGACCATCAGCCTGGCCATTGTCGTGATTGACCTGCTGATGAAGGAAAAGATCGGCTGGGGCACCGTGCTGGATGCGCTGCTGGTCGGCAACTTTACCGACCTGATCCTGAAAACCGGCCTGATTCCGCTGCAGGCGCATATCTGGAGCGGGGTGCTGGTGCTGGTGGCCGGCATGACCCTGATGGCTGTCGGACAGTATTTCTATATGGGCGCAGGCCTGGGCTTCGGACCCCGTGACACCCTGATGGTCGGTCTTGGCAAACGGTTTACGAAAATCCCGATCGGGGCGGTGCAGACGGTGATCCTGGTCGCGGTGTTCACCATCGGCTGGCTGCTGGGGGCGCCGGTCGGCATCGGCACGCTGATAGCGGTGTTCGGTATCGGTACGGTTATGCAGGCTGTTTTCCAGGTTCTGCATTTTGAACCGCGGGATATCACCCAGACAGGCTTTATTGAAGCAATCCAGATTCTTCTGAAGGGGGAATGAACATGAGTGTAAAAGCAAAGAGCCGGGATCAGATTATCATCCGGACCAGTATTATCGGCATTGCGGCAAATATCTTTCTGGCCGGTTTCAAGGCGTTTGTCGGCATTCTCTCGAATTCGATTGCCATTGTCCTCGATGCCGTCAACAATCTCAGTGACGCGCTTTCGTCCGTCATTACCATCGTCGGGACAAAACTGGCCGGCAGGGCCCCGGACAAGAAACACCCGCTGGGCTACGGCCGGATTGAATATCTGAGCGCCGCCATTATTTCCGTTATCGTTCTTTACGCCGGTGTCACTTCATTTACCGAAAGTGTCCGCAAGATCATCCAT
>JAFRHT010000014.1 GCA_017433125.1 Solobacterium sp. | reverse complement strand
TGTCGGCAGAGCGAGGTTCATACGGATACCGTATTCGCCATGGAACGGACGGCCATCCTGCCACATGACACCAACTTCGGCGCCCATTTCCTGCAGACGCTGGATGGTGACATTGTGCTTTTCACACCAGCCCTTGCAGTCAAGGAACAGCATGAATGTGCCTTCCGGACGGGATGTTTCGACACCTTCGAACTTGTTTGCTACATAGTCATAAGCGACCTTCGCATTTTCGCTCAGAACTTCGCACAGCTGGTCAACATAGTCGAATCTGCCTTCGCCTGTGTATGCACCGATCGCTGCATACATCCAGATCATGTTCATGCCATTGTAGTGAGACAGGGAAGCTTCCTTGTTCATTCTTTCTCTCAGCCACTTGTTGAACACGAATCTGTAGGAACCAACCAGACCGGCGATGTTGAAGGTCTTGGATGTTGCATACAGAGTTACTGTGTGCTGCATAGCCCATTCATTGGTCTGGCATGTCGGGTTGTGCTTGCGGCCATCGAGCATGATGTCGCTCCAGATTTCATCGGAGATGACCCATACTTCGTGCTTCTCGAAGATTTCGAAGCACTTGGCGAGTTCTTCCTTGGTCCAGGCACGGCCTGTCGGGTTGTGCGGGTTGCAGAAGACAGTAGCATGAATCTTGTTGTCAACAATCTTCTTCTCCATGTCTTCATAGTCGATTCTCCACATGCCCTTGTCATCAAGGTACATCGGGTTCAGAATGATGTTCCAGCCATTGTTTTCAATGGAGTTTGTGAAACCGATGTAAGTCGGGCTCTGCAGCAGGACGTTGTCGCCATTGGAGCAGAGAACCTTCAGCGCAGTAACAACACCGCCCAGAACGGAGTTGTCATATGCGATGACATCATTTGTCAGTTCGTCGCCATAGCCATTACGTGTCTTGTGCCAGTCCTTGATACCCTCGAAGTATTCCGGACGTGTTGCATAGTAACCAAACGTGTCGATGCTGGCGCGCTCAATCATCTTTTCCTTGATCGGCGGGAAAGTCGGGAAGTTCTGGTCAGCAACCCACATCGGGATCTGCTTGTCCTTCCATTCCGGCTTTGTCAGTGCACCATTCGGCGGAGTGTCGACAGCACGAGCGTCCTTGCCCGCACGGTCAATGAACTGGGTAAAATCGAATTTCATAGCAATCATTCTCCCTTCTTCGATGTCACCTGTATGTGACTGCGCTTTCCGCTTCAGGAGACATATTTATAAGCAGAAATCCCCTGAAATTGAAAACGCTTACCTGAAAAAATAATATCAATGACCCTGCTGAAAATCAACAGTTTTCACAATCTTATCAGATAATTGCTTGTATAAAAATTCAGGTGTCTATTCCGTGATCCAGCCGAAGTGCAGACAGGCATTGCGGATCCCGTCATCAGTGTTGGCCGTGGTCACATATTTGGCCTTGGCTTTGAGCTCTTCACTGCCGTTTCCCATGGCAATCGTCATCCAGCGGTCATCGAACATCGTCACATCATTTTTGCCGTCACCGAACACGACAATGTCCTCAATCGGGGCGTTAAGCAGGTTCATCATATGCAGGATGCCGTCTTTCTTCTGGTCCTGTTCAAAAACGATATGACGCGGGTTGAAGCGCAGGTACGGCAGCTGGTTGATCCAGGGATACAGGTGCTCCTGGTCCGCGTGAACAGCCAGATAAACCTTGCCGATATCCGTCAGGTTCCGGTAGTCCAGGCCCGGGACAATCTTGTAGGTCGTGGCTTCGTTGCGCCGGCCGCCCTGTTCGAGAAACCGGTAATCCGGCAGATAGCAGGAATCCGTGTCATCCAGGGTCACAAGCCAGCCGATCCCCTCCGCTTCCGCATGGGCAATGATATCGATGCACCGGTCACGGTCCAGCGGTGTGTTCAGCACGATCTCGTCATCGATCGCAATGCAGGCGCCGCCGTTGCAGACCATGTTGCGGATCCCGACCCCGGCGGTCAGGTCCACCGTACGGTAATGAGCCCGGCCGGTGGCAACAGCGACAAAATGACCGTTCTGCTGCAGTTTGAGCACAGTATCCTTCGCGGAAGGAGTTATGTTGCGTGAGCGGTCCGTCAGGGTGCCGTCAATATCAAAGAAGAAGTATTTCTTTCTCATTCCATCACCTGCTTCCGGGCTGTCAGCCTGCCGTTTTCCATCGCCACGGTAATGGCAAACGGACACCGGTCCACGGCGACGCAGGAATCGAAGTCCGCCCGCGGGAACACCGCCTGCTGGGCCGGATCGAAAAACTTCTTTCCTTCCGTATACTGCAGGTCGAGGGCCTGTTTCCGGATATCCGGCAGCGGCTGTCCTTCCAGCAGGGATTTCAGGTACTCGGCGCACAGCACGTCTTCCTCGCTGTCGCGCTCACCCTTCCAGCCCATGGCCACCAGTGATACCACCGCCGGGTTTTTCCGGCGGATATATTCTGCCGTCGCAGCCGCATTGATCAATGCCCCGGTCAGGATCTCATCGGCTTTTTCCGCCAGGATGATGCCCTGCGTGCCGGCACTGGTCGTATGGATCACTGTCCGGCCTGTCATGTCGAGCGTTTCCAGTTCACTGGGCGCGTTGCCGAAGTCAAAACCTTCCACTTTGACCCCGTTGCGCTCACCGGCAATCACCGCGTCCGGGAATTCTTCCTTCAGACGCCATGATTCATCAATGGATGCCGTCGGGTAGATGACGGCAGCCCCGCGGTCAAACATGACGGCTTCCCAGGTGAAGGCCCGGAAGACATCAATGATGACAGCGGTCCCTTCCGCCTGTTTTGCGCCTTCTGTCATATGCAGGATTCTGATCTCCATAGCGTCTCCTTTCTAGAGCTGCAGGGCGGCATCATAGCCGGTCCGTACAGCCGTTCTGACCGTACCTGTGGAAGCACAGTCGCCGATCCGGATGAATTCCCTGGCCAGGCCTCGGAACTGTTCAGCCCGTTCCACTGCCGGCCGCATGCCCAGGGCCAGGACAACCCGGTCCGCGGCCGCTTCCATCTCCCGGCCGTTTTCATCAATATATGTAACCCGATGCTCCTCGATGGCAGTGCACCGGCTGGATGTCAGGCAGGTTACCGACTGATCCAGGTGCTGTATCAGGGCTTCCCGCGGGATATTGAATTCCTCACTGGCCAGTTCCGGTTTCATCTCGATCACCGTAACAATCTTCTCCAGGGTTTCGGACAGATAAACCGCGGTTTCACAGCCGACCAGGCCGCCGCCCAGAATCACAAACGACTCTTCGCGCAGCTGGCCCTTCGCGGCTTTTTCATAGACCTCAATGGCGGTCATGACTCCCGGCGATTTGATGCCGGGAATATCAGGCTTCGCGGACACAGAGCCGACTGCCGCAATAATCGCATCCGGCTGCAGCTCTGCGACCAGTTCCGGGGTCGCTTCCGTGTTCAGGCGGATGTCGGTGCCGGAACGCTCCAGCATGCGGATCTGCCAGTCCAGGAAACGGTCCAGGTCATGCTTGAACGGGGCCTGCCGGGCAAAGACAGACTTACCGCCCAGCCGGTTCCGTTTCTCCAGCAGGATCACTTCATGGCCGCGGCCGGCTGCTGTTATGGCCGCCTGCATACCGCCCGGGCCGCCGCCGATCACGACTACCCGCTTTTTCTTTTCCGCCGGCTGTTTCAGCCGCGGCATGATCCACTCCCGGCCCAGTTCCGGATTAACACTGCAGGAGAGCTCATTGAACCGCTCATAATCCAGACAGTGCAGGCAGCGGATGCACGGAATAATCTCGTCCTCGCGCCCGTCCCTGGCCTTGTTTACCAGTGCCGCGTCCGCAATGGTGCCCCTGGCCATGGCAATGATGTCTGCCTTGCCTTCCGCCAGGGTTTTCTCCATCAGTTCCGGTTCCTGGAACGCCCCCAGGGTCAGGACCGGGATATGGATGCGGTCGCTGGCCTTGACCCGGGCCGCAAGGTAGGCGTTGCATCCGGCCGGCAGGAACCCGGTCGGATGGGTAACATATTCTGTATGGTTGAAGAATGACCCGGCTGAGATATGGGCAATATCAATATATTCCTGCAGGACAGCCAGGACATCGATGCAGTCGGTAATGGTAAAACCTTCCGGACCGGCCAGTTCATCCCCGGAAATCCGGTATTCGATCAGCAGTTTCCGGCCCACCCGGTCACGGATGGCCTTCAGCACCATCAGCGGCAGTTTCATCCGGTTCTCCAGGCTGCCGCCGAACGCATCGGTGCGGGTATTGTACTTCGGTGAAAGAATCTGCGACAGCACCAGCCCATGCCCGCCATGGATCAGGATCATATCAAAGCCGCATTTCAGGGCATTTTCCGCCGCCAGGGCATATTCGTCCGCCAGCCGCCCCATGACAGCTTCATCCATCAGTTCGGTGCCTTCATCCCCATTGACGGAATAGGCGTGCATGTTTCCCTCTTCGTCCGGAAAATGACAGCCGAAGGCCAGCAGTTCCAGGGAAGCTTTGGCATCGTAAAAATGAATTGCGTTCGTCAGCCGCTGCCACTGCCGGTGCGTCTCCGGACGGAAAATATCTTCATTGGCATGATCTTTGGCCCGGGGCAGGTAATGATCCATGTTCATGGCCGAATAAGTGATTACAGCCGAGCCGCCCCTGGCTTTTTCGGCATAGTAGGCCACCACCCGGTCATTGGGCGCATCATCATAATAGTCCATCAGCAGATGAACCCCGGCCGGGGCAGCCCAGATGCGGTTCTTGAAGGTCACATCACCGATGGTCAGCGGGGAAAAGATATGCGGGTATCTGGTTTCAAACATAGGCTGTCTCCATTCAGGAATATCTTACCACGAAAAAGAGGGATCACTCCCTCTCCCCTGCCGGGATGATGCGGCAGACATGAATTTCATAGATCTCGGCCCGGCAGATCTGGTTCAGCATGTACACATGATACTCGGCTGCCTGCCGGTCAGTGAATACTTCCTCCGCCGTGCGGGCCTGGCGGTTGTATACAGCATAACCCGGCCGGCTGTCCGGTCCAGTGACCGGGAGTGCGAAGCCCCGCTCCGTCATGTGGATATCACCCCGGCAAAGGCGTTCCGCACCAGGGCCATGGCCAGCCGGTAGTAGATCATCCTGGCTGCCCGCGGTGACAGGTGCACCCGCCAGGCTGCCTGTTCCGCGCTCATATGTTCGAGATAGCAGGCCGCGATTCGTTCCCGCTGTTCGGCATCAAGTTCCATTTCAAGAGCCAGGTGATGCCGGATGATGTCTCGTTCCGCCGCCTCAGTCATGACCGTTCCTCATGGCGGCCAGAACCTGCCGGATTTCATTGAAGGCAGCCCGGTCCTGTTCATCTGCCATCTCCGGCTGCCCGCCGGGATGCCGCAGGATCCAGGCCATCATCGCCACACACTTCTCGGCGGTCAGATTATCCAGACTGATGTATTCCATAGTTTCCTTACCTCCGGTTTTCATCCTAGCCCTTTCCGGCATAATCACTGTCGCATTTTCTGTACAGTGCGTAAAATCACCGGTCTGTGGTACGATGGGGAACGAAAGAAGGTAATCCGGCATGAATGAACAATCCTGGAAAACTATCCTGGCTGCCGAACGGCAGATCCGCAGCCTGGCCCCTTGGCTTGGCATCAGCGGCCAGCAGCTGTTTACGCTGAAGCGGGACAATCCGCTGGATAATGTATTTGTCAACATCATCGGCCTGCAGGACGGCAACTGCGGTCTGGTCTTCTATGAAGGCCTGAAACAGTTGCAGGATTATATGATGCTGCTGGCCAGGGCCGATCTGGGCGTTCCCTACGACTATGTGATGCGCCGGCAGAACTGTCTGGCCCTGACCTACGGACAGGCGGATGATGTGCCGGAGGAGCAGATGAATATTTATAAAAAAAGCGGCTTTGCCCCGGCGGAAGGCTGGCCGATGTTCCTGTCCCTGCGTACCGGCCTGCAGCCCTGGGGGCTGGATGACGAAGAAACAGCACGGATGGCAATGCTTCTGCCTGAGTTTGCAGCGGCCTGGAACTGCTGGCTGGACAGCGGCAAACCGGTCTTCGCCACCGATCAGATGTTCCTGTATGACGCACAGAACGGCACCGGCCGGGTGACCGTCCTGCCGCTGAAGGATTACGGCACCAACCTGCTGCAGATCGACCGGAACCAGGTGCTGGAAGTCATGAAAGGCTGTGAGGAAACCGAACAGACCGTGGAAGCGGACCTGCGCTATATGCCCGTCGCAGTGGATCATCCCGGCTATGGCCGGCCGATCCGGCCGCTGGCCTTCCTGGCAGCCGAAACAGAAAGCGGCTGGCTGATGCACATGCAGATGGGTGAACCGGACATGAATCCCGGGCAGCTGCTGATCGAAGGCCTGATTACGGCGATGCAGAAGCACGGTATCCCGGCCGTGATCCGGGTGCGCGGCGCTCTGTTTGCGGCCATGATTGACAGTCTCTGCGATCCGCTCGGCATCCGGGTGGAACAGAGCCCTGCCCTGCCGGCGGCGGATGAAGCCTTCAAGGGCCTGAATGATTATTTCGAAAGCAGGCACTCCGAATTCCTCAGTTAGCAGAAAAGCACCGCTCTCTGTATCAGCGGTGCTTTCTTTCGTTAAAAAACCGGCAGATGCCGGTTTATTGTTACTTCTTTTCCTCGGTGATGATCCGGGCCGCCGGAGCCTGTACCCCTGCCGCGCCGAGGGCCTTGGTGATGTTCTCGGTCAGGGCAAAGTAAACGTCCCAGTAATCCCCGCTGTTGACCCAGGCCCGGACCGTGAAGTCCATGGACTTGTCCGTACCGCCGGACAGCCGGGCAAACGGCGCCGGATCCTTGAGCACGCGGTCATCGGCATTCATGACATCCAGCATGCACTTCTGCACCAGGTCGATATCCTCGCCCTTGGCACAGGAGAACCCCAGATCCACCCGTCTTGTGTCAGCACTGGAGAAGTTGGTCACGTTGGCGCTCATCAGGGTGCCGTTCGGGATCGTGATGGTCTTGTTGTCAACCGTGTTCAGGACCGTATAGAACAGATTGATATCCTTGACTGTGCCTTCCCCGCCGCCGGCTGAGACATAGTCACCGACTTTGAACGGGCGGAAGAGCACCAGCATGATGCCGCCGGCCAGGTTGCTGAGGGAACCCTGCAGGGCCATGCCGACAGTAACGCCGGCAGTGGCAAGAACCGTGATGACCGAAGCCATCGGCAC
>JAFRHT010000128.1 GCA_017433125.1 Solobacterium sp. | reverse complement strand
TCTTTTTCTATTATCTACCTTATTTGATAGTAGATTTAAAACTTTGCAACAGAACCCAATAAACCGTCACGATTTCGTGAGACAAAAAATAAAAGCCTATATGGCTTTTTTATGTTCTATGAATATTGATGCACGGCATCCGGTTCCCTGACTGCCTGGCAGAAGAAGACATGGTTCTCCATCCAGCGCAGGTCTTCACTGTATACCTCAAAGAACGGAACCGTGGCGAAATAATACAGTGACGGATCAATGAACTCACCTTTCAGAACCTGTTCCCTGTACGCCGCCGGAACCGTCCGCATGCCGTTGTTTTCAATGTAGAATGATGCGCCGTCGGATAATCTGACCGCGTAGCGCGCTGACAGCTCACACTTGCCGTCCGGCCGGATCACCTGGGAATCCACCCCGCCCGGAAGGACTACACCTTTCATTTCATTGCCGTCCGGATCAACCCCTGAAACAGTACCGGCAAGAATCGGGATCAGCTGCCGGCGTCCGTTTTTCCCATCCTGGCCGACAACAATCGGGGCTGCTACCTGGACGGAAACTGTAAACAATTCTTTCATGATGCCACCTCCTTCTCCATTATACCTGTCCGTCCGGGAAAACAAAAAACCGCTGCAGCGGTTTGACTGTATATGGAGCGGATGAGGGGAATCGGACCCCCGTATGCAGCTTGGAAGGCTGCCGTTCTACCATTGAACTACATCCGCGTAGATAACAAGTGGTGTCTCGGAAGAGAATCGAACTCTCGACCCACTGATTAAAAGTCAGTTGCTCTGCCACCTGAGCTACCGAGACATCAGAGCCGTGCAAGGTCCATTTATCATAATCTGGATCGTTTTAGCGATCCAGATCATTTAATCTAAGTGGTGGAGACGGGTGGTTTCGAACCACCGAACCCTGAGGGAGCAGATTTACAGTCTGCCGCGTTTAGCCACTTCGCTACGTCTCCACATTGTCATGGTGCCGACTATAGGAATCGAACCTACAACCTGCTGATTACAAATCAGCTGCTCTGCCAATTGAGCTAAGTCGGCAAATCATCTTAATGGTGGAGGTTAACGGGCTCGAACCGCTGACCCTCTGCTTGTAAGGCAGATGCTCTCCCAACTGAGCTAAACCTCCGTATTAAAATGCTAATTAAATATATCACAGCGGTACAAGTGCGTCAACCGGAAAATTTCATCAAAGTATATGATAAGATACTGAAAGAAACTGGAGGAATCTTGGTATGTACAGAAAAACTTGGCTTGAAGTGGACCTGGATGCTGTCATGCACAATGTCAGGACAATCAGGGAGATCTGCGGAAAGCGTTTCATTGCCGTACTGAAGGCAAATGCCTACGGATGCGGGGATATCGAAGTGGCTGAAGCCGTATGCCGGGCCGGGGCGGAAATGATTGCCGTATCCAGTACGGATGAAGCTGTCATGATCCGCAACCGGGGATACGGCGGTCCCCTGCTGATTGTCGGCGCAGTTGACAGCCAGGATCTGCCTGCCTTCCTGGAATATGACATTGCCGTTCCGGCCTATTCCATGGCTTTTGTGGATGAAGTTACTGCCAAGGATTGCCGGGGCCTCAGGGTCCATATCAAAGTTGATACCGGCATGAACCGGATCGGCTTCCGGGATATCCCGGACATGCAGGAGGCACTGGCCAGAATGACATCGGCCGGCTGCCGGGTGGAAGGCATCTTTACCCATTTCGCCTGTGCCGACACGGATCCGGATATGACCAGGCGGCAGTATGATGCCTTTGCGGCGGCCGTAGGTGCGCTTGATCATGAGTTCGAATGGATTCACTGCGACAATTCCGATGCCAGCGTATCCTTTGATGCCCCGGTCAGCAACGCCTGCCGGGTCGGTATTTCCCTGTACGGCACTTCCACCTTCTGCCGTGAACTCAGACCCGCCCTGTCACTGTACACAACCATGACCATGGTCAAGCATGTCCCGGCCGGGGAAACAATCGGCTACGGGGCAACCTATACAGCTCCTGAGGATGTCATCATCGGGACCCTGCCGATCGGCTATGCCGACGGGCTTTTCCGCCACAACCAGGGCCGCACGGTATATGTCGGTGACCAGCCGGCAGAGATTGTCGGCCGGGTATGCATGGACCAGTGCATGATCCGGCTGCCGTATGAGTATCCCTCCGGCACAGTCGTTGAAATCTTCGGCCCGCATCTTTCGATTGACCAGATGGCAGATGAGCTGCAGACAATCCCGCATGAGATCATGACCCTGCTGAGTGACCGGGTAACCCGGACTTACAAAGAAGACGGGCAGTTTGTCCTTGAGGGCAACACCAGAATCGATGCCAGCATGAAAAAGAAGTGATCACCGTCACTTCTTCCCTCTTTTGACACTGACATCCAGCTGCGGCAGAAGCGCCATGATATCTGCCGCGGCTTTTTTCATTTCCCCCACAGTCTCCGGCGCCAGCCCGGTGAAGGCTTCTTCCGCAGCAGCAGCGTAATTGCGCTTATGCTTCTCATTCAGCTGTTTCCAGGGCACACCCTGCAGTTTTTCGGCCAGTTCACGGTGATACGGCAGGATGCCTTCCAGCATCCAGACAGCCAGCACCGGGTAACCCGGATAGCCCTGCCAGTAGGTGGCGCTGTCGGTGGCCGCGTAGACGTTCCCGTCCGGGACCACTGTGTACGTTTTGCCCCGGTCGGACGAATCGATTTCGTAACCTGCCGCCGTTTTCCGGACCCTCCCGTCAGCCAGCGCGCTCCAGGCTTCGTAGACTTTTTCAAGCGGCGGCAGCTTTTTCAGCATGACCGTTCTCCTTTCGGGGCAACCGTGATCATGACGAATTCCGGATTGTTGTACATGCGGGGGATGCCGTGATAATGCCACGCCATGCCGCGGCTGATCACCTCATGATTGCGGCCCAGAGCATGGATCCCGCTTGTATACTTCGGCAGAAGTCCCTGGTTCGGGGCGATGAGTCCCTGCCCGGTGCCCGGAAACCGCCACTGCCCGCCATGGGCATGACCGCAGACAGTCAGGTCACAGTCCAGGGCTTTATATAACTCGATCCACTGCGGCTGGTGCGACAGCAGAATCCGATAGCCGTCTGTGTGGAACAACGCGTTGACCTCCTCTGCCGTGTACTCCGGATCAACCTTGTAAGTCCGGCTCGATATGCCGCCGATTTCAAACAGGCTGCCGCCGAATTCCGCGGCTACGGAACGGCCGTCCAGCACAATAACCCCGCGGTCACGCAGATCCTGCTTGACAGCCTCCACATCTTTGCGGCGTTCTTCATGATTGCCGGTGCAGTAGAATACCGGGTAGTCCTTCAGCTGCTCCATCAGGAGGAAGCTGTTGTGATTTTCTGTTTTTTCCTGGCAGAGATCCCCCGGAATCAATATGGCATCGGGGTTTTCCTGCCGGACCAGGTCCGTGACCCGCTCCATGTTTTCCCCGTACCATGTGTCATGTACATCCGCCAGTACAGCAAACCGCACCGGCTTCCGGACGGCCGGCGTCAGGATCTCGTAGCGGGTTATATCAAAACGCACCGGCCAGCCTTTCAGTGCCGCGGCCGCCGCCGGCAGCACCATCCACAGTTTTTTCATACATTTGTTCCTTTTTTCATTTCCATCGCCGGGCTTTGCCGGCGGTCAGTTATTCCGCAGTCGGACTGTTGACACTGCAGCTGATTTCAACCGCGAACCGGCCATACTGTTCACTGCAGCGGCAGTACAGCCAGGCAAGATAGGCAAACAGGTCATGCACTTCTGCTTTCAGCAGGGCCTTGCGGCCGTTCATCTGCCGGAATAAGCCAAGCTTTTCAGCCTGCTCTGCCGCTTCCTTCATAATGGCAGAGCTGTCTGTTTCCGGATAGACCGTGAACTGGCAGTCCACCGGGAAAGTGATCCTGCGGCTGGCTTGTTCGTTGACGCAGGCCGCTTCCCCGCCCTGCGGGCTGTCATCGGTCAGGGTCATCTGCATGGTCATATGGACACCCGGCTGCCAGGCATGCACAAAACATGCCTTTACGGCATCCAGCACATCCCCGCAGCTGCCCTTGTATACAGTTGCCATCCGCCCGGTCGCCGCCGTAATACGGGCTGTATCCGTCTTCGCAATCGCACCAAGAATAATATCGATATAAGCATCACTCATCGGGGCCAGCGTAAAACTGCATTCCATATCACATTCCTCTATTCCGATCTCCATTATAATCGATCCGGTCGCTGTTCATCATCCCAAAGCATGTTATGATTTGTCACAGAGGATATCTGTTATGCCGGAACATTATTTCAGAACGATCAGGGACCGCCGCAGCGGGACCAAAAAACGTATCATTGAATTCCAGGATGAGCAGTATGACCTGGCTGCATCCTTTCTCATGACCGAGGCTGACCGCCATCACCGGGAAATCCTGAAGGTGCTGGAGGAAGTGCTTGCCGGAGACCGCAGTGAAGGCCGTTTCCGCGGCACCCAATACCGGCTGGCTGTCTTTCCGGCCTTTACCATTGTCTATGACGAAGAAGATGAACACCTGCCCTGGTGCCAGATCGATACGGAAGACCTGTATGACCTGGTGCTCGAATGGCTGGCCTGAACCAGCATAAAACCGGCCTGCTGAACTGCCCCACTGAAATGGGACAAACATAGAAAAACGGATCAACCAACAAGGTATGATTCCCTGAATTGAATGGGAGTCATACCTTTCAGTTTTCTCTGAGGTCTGGCATTGTTGTAGAAATCAATGTAGCTGATCACTTTCTGAATCAATTCCGCATTGGTCTCAGGCAGTTTATGCAGTTCAAGACATTCGCTTTTCAGATGCCCGAAGAAG
>JAFRHT010000127.1 GCA_017433125.1 Solobacterium sp. | reverse complement strand
CATTATAGACATGCTTGTGGACGGCAGGTATGTAGAGAAGCTGCGCAATCTGACTCTGGTGTACTGCGGGTCTGAGAACCAGCGCGTCATAGCCCCGGAAGCGGCCCTGAAGCGGGAAATAGAAGAAGAACTGGCTACGGAAATCGAAGTTGGAGACTATCTCACCACGATTGAACACGATTATCCGGACTTTCATCTGAGCATGCGGTGCTACTGGTGCCGGATCATTGCCGGAGCGCCGGTGCTGAAGGAGCATGAAGCTGCCCGGTGGCTGTCGGCCGATGAGCTGGACAGTGTGGCCTGGCTGCCGGCGGATATTACGATCATTGACCGGATCCGCAGTGTACTGCAGGAAGAGGAATGAATATGAACAGAAAACAGATGCTGGCTGTGCTGCTGGCAGTATGCCTGTGCACGTTTGTCGGGTACAATGCCGGCCGCACCACGGCGGAACGAAAAGCTGCCGAAGCAAGGGAAACCCTGCAGCAGCTCAACCGGGACAGCATTGCCGGCATGAGCGCGGAAGGGACGATCTATGTCATCGGCCACAGAAGCCCGGACAGTGATACGGTGTGTTCCGCCATGGCCTGGGCAAGACTGCTGAGCATGCTTGGCTATGAGGCAGAGGCAGCCATTACCATGCCGGTCAACAACGAAACAAAATATATCCTGGAACAGGCCGGGGCGGAAACACCGGAAGAACTGATTGACGCGGCGGGCCTTTCGATTTTCCTGGTGGACCACAGTGAGTATGCCCAGGCGGCCGAAGGGATGGCGGAAGCACATATTGTCGGGATTCTGGACCACCACGGGGTCGGCAGTGTCAGCACCGGGCATCAGATTGTGTATGATGCCAGGCCGATCGGTTCCACAGCGACAATCATCTGGCTAGACTATCTGAACTATGGTCTGGATATTGACCGGCAGACGGCGTACCTGCTGCTGGGCGCAGTGCTTTCCGATACGAACAATCTCACCGGCACCACCACTACCGAGGCAGACCGCAGGGCTGTGCCGGCCCTGGCAGAACTGGCCGGGGTGGAAGATCCCGATGCCCTGTACGCAGTCCTGCATGCCGAAGCACTTTCCTATGACGGCACGGAAGATACGGAAATCCTGTTCTCCGACTACAAGGAATACGAAGCCCATGGCATTAAATTCGGCATCGGGCTGGTCAATGCCCTGGACGAAGAGATAGCGGCAGATCTTGCCGAGCGAATGAAAACAGCCTTGGCAGAATCCTTCGATACCCGGAATGTGGACCTCATGTATGCGTCCGTGGGGATCCGGGAAAACGGGGAGAAGATTGATTATATCGTTCCGGCCAACGCGTATTCCGAACAGATTCTGAAGGATGCCTTCCCGGACTATGATGAATATAACGGGACAGCTTACATTTTCCGCACCGGGCTGGGGCGCAAGACAAAGTTCGTGCCCGGGCTGACCGATTATCTCGGCACTTATCCGCACGATTAGAGAAAACGGGAAACACGGCAGTGTGGAGCATTCTTATGACAAGAAGGCAATAGATGCCTTCTTTTCATTCTGCGGATTATTGGCATTGCTTCAGGAGGGGATCTATGGCAATAATTCTGTTAGAGAGGAGCATACGCCATGAAAATTGTCATATTGGACGGTTATACAGAAAACCCGGGTGATCTCAGTTGGGACTGTATTTCTCAATTTGGTGATCTGACTGTTTATGACAGGACACCAGAAGACAAAACCCAGATTATCAGCCGAATGAAAGATGCAGATATAGTTCTGACAAACAAATGCTCGATTGACAGAGAAGTCATCGAAGCATGCCCAAACCTGAAATACATATCCGTGCTGGCGACCGGTTACAACGTTGTCGACATTGCATATGCAAGAGAAAAAGGAATAGCGGTTTCGAATGTCCCAACATATGGTACTGCGGCTGTCGGCCAGTATGCCATCGCCCTGCTGCTGGAAATCTGCCACCATATCGGCCACCATTCAGATGAAGTTCATAAAGGCCGCTGGGCAGACAGCATTGACTGGTGCTTCTGGGATTATCCGCTGATCGAACTGGCAGACAAGACAATCGGCATCATCGGGTTTGGCAGGATCGGTCAGACTACCGGCCGGATCGCCAAGGCACTTGGCATGAAGGTCCTGGCCAATGATACACATGAAACCGAATCTGGCCGGGAGATTGCCGAGTATGTTGACCGGGACACGCTGTTCCGGCAGTCTGATGTGGTTGCGCTGCACTGCCCGCTGTTCCCGGATACCAAAGGAATTATCTGTAAGGACACCATCGGCAAGATGAAGGACGGTGTTATTATCATCAACAACAGCCGCGGCCCGCTCGTGGTTGAACAGGATCTGGCTGATGCCCTGGCCAGCGGAAAAGTTGCCGCAGCCGGTCTGGATGTAGTTTCCACAGAACCAATCAGCAAGGATAATCCGCTTCTGAACGCTCCGAATTGCTTCATCACCCCGCATATCAGCTGGGCATCAAAGGAAAGCAGACAGCGGATTCTGGACTGCACTGAGAGAAACATTGCGTCTTTCCTGAACGGGAAACCGGAAAACACAGTCAATTAAGCAGACATTCGGCGGCTGATTGTCTTATAAAACGGCAAATTAATAGAAAAATTGTTATATAATTAGAACGTAAAAAACATAATTATAAATCATATTAATCTATAGTCATGAAATGATAATGCATGTAAGCGGTATCATTTCATGATTTTTAGTTATATTTTCTCTAAAAATTAGGCATTTTTCACAAAGTGGATCGTAATCTATGATGAAATCAGCCGGCAGAGCAAAAAATGCTCTTGCCGCTATGCCAACAATTTAGGAGGGAAAAGATGAAAAAGAAATTATTGGCCATTGCCCTGACGGCCGCATTACTTGCTGGATGCAGTTCATCAGGAGGCTCCAACGCTACGCCGACTCCGGCAGCGTCAGAAGACACAACCGAAACTACAGGCTGGGTTCCGACAAAGGATGTCGAAATCGTCACTCACTCCGGTGTTGGCGCCGGCGGTGACCTGATCGGCCGTGCTGTTATCGCTGCTGCAACAGACATCGTTCCGGTCAACATGTTCATGCAGAACAAGAAGGGTTCTGCCGGATCCAACGTCTGGGCTTATGTCCAGAAGGGTAAGAATGACGGCCACACTCTGATCGTCATCACACCGACAAATATTCTCTGGTACTACAACGCCAACAACGGTATGAACATCAACACAGATCTGATTCCGGTTTGCCGCCTGCAGTATGAACCGCAGCTTCTGCTGGTAAAGAAAGACAGCCCGCTGGCTGACATTGAAGAATTCAAGAAGGCTTACGCAGCAGGCGAAGTCACCATCGGTGGTGAGGCTTCCGGCGGTCCGGCCTGGATGTTCGCAAAGGTTGCAGCAACTGATCTCGAATGCGATTTCAACTATGTCCCGTATTCTGACGGCGGCGAATCCCTTACCGGTCTTCTCGGCGGCCAGGTTGACGCAGTATTCTGCCAGCTGGGTGAAGCGATTGATCAGATTAAGGCAGGCGAACTTGTCATCGTAGCATTTGCAAGTGATGAAAGAGTAGATGCATTCCCGGATGTTCCGACTCTTCAGGAATCTGGAATTAACTTTGTCTTCCCGCAGTGGAGAGGACTTGCCCTGCCGGGTGACACACCGCAGGAATGTGTAGAATACTGGTCTGAAGCACTGCATGAGGCTTCCCAGACTGAATCCTTCCAGAAGTGGCTGGCAGATTCCGGCTCGCTGGATGGCTGGATGGACTATAAGACATTCCAGGAAAGCACAAAGGAACAGGAAGAATTCATTGTCGGCTTGATTGAAAAGTACGGTTCCGGTGAATAAACCGATTTCACAAAATAACTGATCTCCGGGCAGGGTGAGACTCATCCTGCCCGGAATATTAAAAGATATTTGAATGGAGGTATTTTATGAGTAAGAAAAAATATCTGGATATGATATCAAGCGTGTTCTTGATTCTACTCGGTGCGATTTATTTCTATGCGGCTTCGAAGCTGCCGGCACCGCTGACAAAGGAGCCGCTTGGCCCGGCAGGATTTCCCCAGTTTCTGGCGATTCTGCTGATTGGTCTCAGTATCAGTGTGCTGGTAAGAGCAGTCCTGGATAAATCAGAGTCGAACAATTCACCGACTTCATTTACAGCCCGGGATTTTAAAATTCTGATTATCCTGATGATTACTCTGATCCTGTACGCTGCCGGGATCTGGTATGTAGGCTATATTGTATCAACATTTGCCTTCTGCTGTGTTTGCTTCTGGCTGATGGGTGCGCCGCTTGATAAACCAATAAAAATTCTTGTTCCATCGCTGATTATAGCAATCGCATGCTTCGTCCTGTTCGGTCTCCTGTTCAAGGCAGACCTTGGATCAGGGTTCTTGTTCTAAGCTGCAGCAGGTTTTAGGAGATAATTATGACGACATTAGAATTATGGCAGCAAATCTTCGCTGCATTCTCCCCAATGGGGTTGGTATGGGTATTTGTTGGAGTTACCTGGGGTATCTTCGGTGGTGCTCTGCCGGGTGTTACGGCATCTCTGGCCATGTCTCTGGCTCTTCCTTTTACCATTGCAATGGATCCGGTTAATGCGTTCATGCTGCTGGCTTCCTGCTATGTAGGTGCTGAATACGGCGGCTCAATTCCGGCGATTCTGCTTTCTGTTCCGGGTACACCGGCCAACGCCCCGACTGCCATGGACGGCCATCAGATGCATTTGAACGGACATAGCGGAAAAGCTCTTGGCTATTCGCTGGTGGGCGGTTCCTTCGGCAGTTTCTTCGGCGGCCTGATCGGCGTGTTCCTGCTGGGTGCCTTGGTCAAGATCGCGCTGCTGCTTGATCCTTCGGCCATGTTTGCGCTGGCGTTCTTCGGACTGTCTGCAGTTGTCAGTATGTCCAAAGGAAATCTGGCAAAAGGTTTTATTTCCATTCTTCTCGGTATTATGCTCGGGACCATCGGCTCCGACAACTTCTCTGGTATGACCCGCTTCACAATGGGTATGATTCAGCTTGGCGACGGTGTCAGTGATGTTCCGGCGGTTGTCGGGTTTGTTGCGGCATCGGAACTGTTCGGACAGGTAATCAATCAGATTAAAGAAAAACGTCTGACCTCACCGATGCTGGGGAAACTGGACTTCACATTCATCACAATCAAGGAATTCTTCGCAACTATCAAAGTAGCTTTAGCTTCAATGATTATGGGCCTTGTGGTTGGTGTCATGCCTGGTGCGGGCCCGACAATTGCAAGCTTCATTGCTTACAACGAAGGCAAACGTCTTTCTAAAGATGGTGATAAATTCGGTACAGGTGTTCCGGATGCTATCGTAGCACCGGAAGTTGCCAACAATGCATGCGTTCCGGCAGCTGTTGTTCCGCTTCTTTCCTTCGGTATTCCAGGTTCCACTTCGGCTGCCATTATGCTTGGCGGCATGGTCATGCACGGCATGCGTCCGGGACCGCTGCTTGCGGAAAGCAATCCGGAAGCACTTGGTGCCGTGTTCCTCGGTATCCTGCTTGCCTGCCCGTGTCTGCTGATAGTAGGCCGGCTGATGCTGAAACCATGGGTTAAAGTTACAGCGATTCCGCCGCATTTCCTCAATACAATTATCCTCGTTCTGTTGGTTGTCGGTTCTCTGGCATTGAATGAAGGTATATTCGCAGTCGGCATCCTGCTGTTCTGCGCGTTTGCAGGCTACGTCATGAAACTGGCCGGATACAATCCGATCGCCACAGTTCTGGGATTTGTTCTTTCCCAGCTCGTCGAAGACAACCTGAGAAGAACAATGCTGCTCTCCAAGGGCTCTCTGATGACATTTGTCACGCACCCGATTACACTTGTTCTGCTGCTTCTCACAGCCGGTTCTGTTATTGTTGGCCTGAGAAACAGAAAGGCTCCGGCGAAGAGCTGATTATTCAGGATTGATATTCCCGAACAGGTCCTGGGTAATATCTATAAATGCCTGGGCGTACCGGGTAAGGGGGTAATCTTCGCGGTAGAAGATATTGAATGTGCTGAAAATCGGAGGAATCGTTAACCCGTCAACAGAGAATGTCTGCAGGTTGCGGATCATCTGGTTTTCACCGCAGACGAAGTAACTCGGGAAGAAGGAAACGCCTTGGATCTGATCAACAAGTTTTACGGCTGTTTCCACATTGGAGATCTCAATATAGTCCTCCGGGAAAAACTGGCAGTCCGCGAAAATTCGTTCTGACATGTAACGGGTATGATGACCCTGTTTCAGCAGGACAAACACTTCATCCTTGAAGAGAATCGGATTGACCTTGCCGGGAATGTGATCCGGATCAAAGTATTTTTCCAGGAAACCGCGGTTTCCGGAAACGGTGCAGAGCAGTTCTTCAGTAAACAACGGAATCTTCTCAAATGATCCGATATCACTGACCGGTCCCTTTTGATAATAATATCGAGATCTCCGTCAGCCAGCATCTTTTCCAGGGTAAAAGAGTTTTCCTCGAAAAGAGATAACTTTACATTGGGGAACGAATGGTGAAACCTGGTCACAATGCCGGGGAGCAGCATCGGTCCTCTCTGCCGGGTTGTGCCGACACGAAGGGAGCCTCGGATCGTATCGTCGGATGCATGAAGATCATTCAGAAGATCTTCATACATATCCAGCATCTTGTATGCGGCATCTACATACCGCAGACCGGCATCGGTGAGAATGAGCTTGCGTCCTGAATGCTCAAACAATTTGATATCAAGCGAATCTTCCAGATTCTTGATATATCTGCTCAAAGCCGGCTGGGTCAAATACAGTTTCTCCGCCGCTTTGGAGAGATTGCCGCATTCCTTAACTGCAAGAATGTAACGAAGTTCTTTGAATATCATCATGAGCTCCTTTCTATAAAATATATTATTGCATGAAACTGTGGAGGTAAAAACATGTCAAGCAGTCTGCAGCCGTTCAAAATCGGAAATGTTGAACTGAAAAACCGTATCGCACTTCCTTCCATGTGCGTATTCTTCTGTGACAGTGAAGGCTACATCAATGACACGTTGATGGAATATGTCAGAGAACGCGTTCGCGGCGGAGTCGGACTGGTCATCATGCCCGGTATCCCCCACGGCAAAGTCGGTCCGGGCCGTCCGGCACTGTCGGACAACAGCTATATTCCGGGCTGGGCAAAACTGGCTGACATGGTGCACAGCTACGGGGCAAAATTGTTCTGCCAGCTGCATCCGGGCAAGTTCCAGGCCGGCCGGGGCTTTACGATTGACGACATCAACGATTTCACTGAAGAGTACATTGAGCAGCTGATTGACAGTTATGCGGAATGTGCCCTCAGGGCAAAAAAAGCCGGTGTGGACGGCGTTGAAATCCATGGCGCGCATGCCCATGAAGTGGCGCAGTTCACCTCGCCGTTCTACAACCACAGAACGGATTCCTACGGCGGCTCTCCGGAAGGCAGGGCAAAGTTTGCCATTGAAATCGTCAAGGGCATCAAGAAAAAGGCAGGTAATGATTATCCGCTGATCTTCAGACTGAGCGGTGATGAAATGGTTGAAACCGGCCGGCACATTGATGAAAGTGTCAACCTGGCAGTCATGCTGGAAAAGGCCGGGGCCGATGCCATCCATGTTTCCTGCGGCATGCCGGAAGCAGAATACGCAATCTCCATGCCGATGGACATGGAAGACATGTTCAACGCGGAAAATGCCAGAAAGGTAAAAGAAGCTGTCAGTATCCCGGTCATTGCGGTTAACCGCATCACATCCATTGAAGAGGCCAACCAGGTGATTGACAGCGGCTGTGCCGACATGGTTTCCATGGCCCGCGCCGAGCTTGCCGACCCGGATATCATTGCGAAGTATGAAGGCAAGGTAAAGGGTCCGGTCAGAAAGTGCATCGGCTGCAACCAGGGCTGCCGTGACGCTTCGAAATACAAGAAGATTCACTGCATGCAGAATGCCAGACTCGGCTATGAAGCGGTTCTGAATTTTGTTCCGGCAACGGAAGAAGAGAAGAACATGAAGATCATGATCGTCGGGGCCGGCCCGGCCGGTCTGGAAGCGGCGTATGATCTCAGCCTGCGGGGCTTCAAACCGGAAATCTATGAACGTGACGGAAAGGCCGGCGGCCTGGTGAATCTGGCAGCTGTTCCGCCGAAAAAGGAACGGATGAACTTTATTACCGAATTCAGAGTGGAAGCACTGAAGGAAGCCGGAATTGATATTCATTACAATACGGCAGTAACTCCGGAACTTCTGAAGGAAAAGCAGCCGGATGTTCTGATCATCGCTACCGGCAGCACATGTGTCATCCCGCCGATTCCGGGCCTGAAAGATGATGACCGGGTAGTTACTGGTGATGAAGTGATCTCCGGAGCACGCAAGCCGGCCGGCAATCATGTGGTTGTCCTGGGCGGCGGCCTGGTCGGCTGTGAAGTTGCCGATTACCTGGCTGAGCAGGGTTACCGGGTTGAAATCGTCGAAATGATGGATGAACTCGGCGGCACACTGAACCAGAGCCGCAAGCACTTCATGTTCAAGCGGCTGACGGAAAATGATGTCGTTGCCCATATCGGTACAAAGGTGGAGAAGATCGCTCTGCCGGCTGTAACGGTATCAACACACGGATATACATATGACATCAGCGGTGTGGACTCTGTTGTGGTGGCTGCCGGCAGAAAGTCCCTCGATGAACTGAGTGAATTTGCGAAGAAAGAACTCACCGGGACACGGGTATATGTCATCGGTGATGCAAAGACACCGGGGGTTGCCCTTGATGCGATCGCACAGGGTGCCCGGATTGCGGCAAAAGTATAAAGGACGGTATGCATATGGACGCCAGAAAAAGACTGAAAGAAATGCTTCATAACGACGAAACATATTTCGTCCCGGGTATCTTTGACTGCATCGGTGCGCTTGCGGCGGAAAAAGTCGGCTTTGCGGCCGCGCTGGTTTCCGGCAATGCGGTTTCGGCATCCTTTGCCGGACTTCCTGACATGGGCCTGCTGACAATGTCTGAAGTAACGGATGTTTCGGGAAGAATTGCCCGCTCGGTTAAGATCCCGGTCATTGCGGATGCGGATACGGGATATGGACAGCCGCTGAATTTCATGCGCACGATTCAGGAATTTGAACGCGGCGGGGTTGCCGGTGTTCATATCGAGGACCAGATCTCCCCGAAAAAGTGCGCGTATTACGGCGGTGAACACGAAGTGGTAACAACCGAAGAATATCTCTGCAAGCTGAAGGCAGGTCTGGCCGCAAGAAAATCAGAAGATTTCTGCATTATTGCCAGAACAGATGCGCTGATCAGCTATGGGATGGATGAAGCTGTCAAACGGGCCAACCTGTATCTGGAAGCCGGGGCAGATGCAACCTTCGTTGTCGGCTGTAAAACACTGGACGACATCAAGACGGTTGCTGCCCGTGTCAACGGTCCGGTAATCATCAATATCAATGATGAAAGCCCGCTGAACCAGTACTCCTATGAAGTGTTCCATGAACTGGGCATCAAGATGGTTCTGTATCCGGCAGTGCTGCGGAATCTGTTCCTCCGGCAGGCAGTTGATACACTGACAGTCCTGAAGGATCAGGGGAACACACAGGAAAAGCTGGACCGCATGGCGACACTGGCAGAGTTCCAGGAAGCAACCCATTTGAAGGAATATCAGGATATTGAGTACAAATACGCGGTTGAAAAAGGGGATTCCTGATATGTATACAGCCGTAGAAAAAATATTCCAGAGAAAAACAGGAACCGTGGCAAAAGCGAATGACATTGTCATCGTTGATGTGGACGGGTGCATGGTACATGACCTGAACGGTCCGGCAGTTGTCAAGAATTTCAACAAGATTTCTGACAGTGTCAAAAATCCGTCAAAGCACCTGGTGGCGCTGGATCACCAGGCACCGAGCCCGAACGTCAATGTCAGCAACAACCATGTCCTGCTGCGTGACTTCGCGCATAAGCATGGCATTGACCTGGTTGATGTCATGCAGGGCGTCTGCCATCAGGTCATGATGGAGAACGGGAAAGTTCTGCCTGGTTCCATCGTCCTGGGAACGGATTCTCACTCCTGCATGTATGGGGCGCTGAATGCTTTCAGTACGGGTGTAGGTGCAGCGGAAGCGGCTGTGATCCTGGCCAGCGGGCAGTGCTGGTTCCGGATTCCGGAAACGATCCGGGTTGAGTTCACAGGCACCCTGCCGGAAAAGGTAACCGGCAAAGATATCATTCTGGAAATCATCAGGATTCTTGGTGAAGCCGGAGCCAATTACCGCTGCCTCGAATTCGGCGGCAGTGCCATGGCTCAGCTGAGCTTTGATACCCGGACAACGATTTCCAACATGGCGAT
>JAFRHT010000126.1 GCA_017433125.1 Solobacterium sp. | reverse complement strand
TTCAGCCGGGGTGAACTGATCCGCCATTACATGGTCATGCCGGTCATTGTGACGCTGATCAGTGCCCTGATCGGCAATATTCTCGGCTATACGGTCATGAAGTACTTCTGTGCTGACATGTATTACAACAGCTACAGCCTGCCGACCTATGTCACTATCTGGAGCCCTGATGCCTTTGTCAGGACAACCATCTTCCCGATCATCATCATGGCCGTGGTCAACTGGCTTATCCTGCGGCGGTCGCTGTCGCTGAGTCCGCTGAAATTCCTGCGCCGGGATCTGTCCCGCCGGAAGAAGAAGCGGGCCATCCGCCTGCCGCACGGCCTGTCATTTTTCCGTCGGTTCCGGATCCGGATCATCACCCAGAACCTGACCGGCTATCTGACACTGTTTGTCGGCATCCTGTTTGCGAACCTTCTGCTGCTGTTCGGCTTCGGCCTGCCGATGATTCTGGAAGATTATCAGAATTCCCTCAGTGAAAACATGCTCAGCAATTATCAGTACATCCTGAGCATCCCCTCCAGCATTGCGGATGAGGACCACCGGCTGGAAAGCCTGATCAGCGGGATGCAATTCCTGAATGACGTGGAAACCGATAATCCCGATGCGGAGAAATTCAGTGCCTATAACCTCATGACGGTGGCTGAGGGGGATATCCGCAGCGAGGAGATCATGCTGTACGGGATCAGCCCCGAAAGCCGTTATATCAGCACTGCCTTCGGCCCGGATGATGCGTACATCTCAGCCTCCTTCGCCGACAAGTATGATCTTCAGCCGGGGGATGTGCTGCACCTGAAGGAACGCTATAAAAAGAATTCAT
Source organism: Solobacterium sp. (assembly GCA_017433125.1). GTDB lineage: Bacteria > Bacillota_I > Bacilli_A > Erysipelotrichales > Erysipelotrichaceae > Bulleidia. The sequence continues at coordinate 7,441 of JAFRHT010000126.1, read as the reverse complement.
ATGATATCCGGATCACAGGCATCTATGATTACGAGGCCGCCCTGTGCATCTTCATGGACCGGAATCGGCTGAATGTGATGTTTGATCCAGGTGAAGATACATTTGTCGGCTATTTCAGCGATACGGAAATAACGGATATCGATGAAAAATACATCGGCTCGGTGATCGACTTCCAGTCGCTGAGCAAGGTTTCCCGGCAGCTGGACCGGTCCATGGGTTCGCTGATGGATCTCGTCTACGGGTTTGCGGTCATCATCTTCTTTGTCCTGATGTACCTGATGACAAAGACCATCATCGAGAAGAATGCCCAGTCGATTTCTATGACCAAGATTCTCGGCTACACAACCGGGGAAATCTCCCGGCTGTATCTTGCCGTGACCTTCCTGGCTGTCATTGTGTTCATGCTGGTATCCATGCCGCTGGTCACCAGGGCGATTGTCTACCTGTACAAATACCTGATTCTGCGGGAGATGACCGGCTGGATTCCGATCCATCTGCAGCCGGTGCTGTATGTGAAGATGTTTGTTCTGGGCTTTTTGACCTATTCGGTGGTGGCCCTGCTGGAATACCGGAAGATCCGGAAAGTGCCGATGAGTGAAGCACTCAAGAATGTGGAGTAGGGGGTATAGATATGAAAAGAATGAAAACCGCAGGGACAGCGGTGATGATACTGAGCCTGGCAGTGCTCTGCTCCTGTGCGAATGAGGCACCGGCAGCTTCAGCCACACCGGAAGCGCGGGAAGAACAGCCGGTCGTCATTGACCGGGAAGCGGCTCTGGCACCGGAAAAGAAGACGGAAACAGTGACCGTCAGAACCGATGCGGCCGGCAATGTGGAGAAGATCACTGCGGAAATCGAACTGCAGCCCGCCGGCAGCGGCCCGGTGTATGACTGCAGCACGCTGACAGGCATCCGCAACCGGGAAGGGGATGAGGAATGTGAAACCGACGGGGAGAGCCTGTACTGGCAGAACCTCGGCAGCCCCATCACCTATGAAGGCACTGCGGTCAATGCCCTGCCGGTCGGGGTGCAGGTATCCTGCTGGCTGGACGGGCAGTGGATCAGCCCGGCGGACCTCGCCGGTAAGAGCGGCAGTCTGCGCCTGCGCTTTGACTACAGCAATTACACCGGCGGGACAGGCTTCGTTCCGTTTCTGGCCGTGACGCTTGTATTATTGGATGACGATGTCTTTCATGATGTGGAAATCACCAACGGCCGGCTGATTACGGCGAGCGGTGAGCAGATGGCGTTCGGCTATGCCCTGCCGGGTCTGCAGGAGGCAATGGCGCTGGGCCGCTATGAACTGACGCAGGATCTGGAAATACCGGAATACGTGGAGCTGACAGCCCGGGTGGAAGACTTTGAACTGGCATTCACCTCCACGGTCTTCAGCAACGGTGTTTTCAAGGATATCGCGGATGAAGATCTGCGGGACTTTGATGATCTTTCTTCTGACATGAAAGAAATGGCATCAGGATTCAGTGAGGTTCTTGATGGCATCGGCACGCTGCAGAATGGCATGAATGAATACGGCAGCGGGCTGAATAGATATATAGATGGGTCAACCAGCTCAGCGGCTACTCCGGCAGTGTCAGTGAGATGGCCTCAACCATCCAGGAACAGCTGCCGGACCTGCTGGAAACCGTCAGCGGGATCACCGGCGGGATCAGCCAGATGAATGCCATGGTGCAGCAGCTGAATGTACCGGCCATGGAAGAGGGCACGGCCGCAGCCCTGCAGCAGTTTGAAGCCGACAGTGCCGAGCTGCAGGAACAGCTGGCAGCCCTGCAGGAAACACTGGCAGCCATGAGCACCTCACTGGCTGAAATTGAAGCGTATGAGGAAGCGGTCAATACGCATGCCGCTGCGGCTGCGCAGCTGCTTACAGCCGTCGATCTCAGCGGGATCAGCAGCGCCCTGGCCGGGCAGAAGGAAGCTGCCCTCGCAGCCGCTGGTGCCCGCCTGGATGAGCTCGGCCTGGATGAAGAAACCCGGGCGGAGGTCGGCGCCGTGGTGAATGATGCTCTGGCCGGTCTGGATGTTTCCGGGGCTGCCGATGAGGCTGCGGCCGGCATCAATGAAAGGCTGAATCAGGCGGCGGCTGAACTGGCTGCCATCCCGGCTGCGCCGGCAGCGGTGATTCCTTCTGTCGATACCGAAGCCATGGCGGCGACCATGGAAGATCTTCTGCAGCAGGCGGAAATCCTGCAGGGCGGCTATGAGAACCTCGGCAACCTGCCGGCCATGACTGCCCAGCTCAAGACATCCTTCAGTCAGCTGGCAGGCACGGCAGATCAGGTGAATCAACTGGTGGCGGCATATAAACCGCAGCTGGAAGGCCTTCCGGGCCAGCTCAATTCTCTGGCGGCGGCTCTGAAGACCTTGGGCAGTGCGTCGGCCCCGCTGAAGGAAGGCTACAGTGCAATCAGCGGCGGCGTGGAGGAACTGCGCAGCGGCCTGCAGGAATTCAATGATGAGGCGATCGCAGAACTTGCCCGGATCGGCGGTTCGGAACTGGGCAGCCTGCTCAGCATGGTCCGTTCGATGCGCCGCAATGACCGGCTGTATAATAACTACACGGGTCTCCCGGAGGGGACTGAAGGGGAAGTCAGATTCGTCTTTGAAACAGCGGAAATCAAACCGTGATCAGACAGAGTGAAACTGCTCTGTCTTTTTTTCAGAATAAATTTTCTGATTTATATAACAATGTTCCGAATCTTTGTGAATTCTTTCCGATATGGCATTGAACTGACTCTTTTTGTGATAAAATGAAACCGGTCATAGGGTTTTTACATGCTCTAAAAGAAGGAGGAAAAATGGAAAGAAAGTTCAAATCGATGGACGGCAATACTGCGGCCGCTCATGTATCGTATGCTTTCACTGAAGTTGCGGCGATCTACCCGATCACCCCTTCAAGCCCGATGGCAGACTACGTTGACCAGTGGGCTGCTGCAGGCCAGAAGAACATCTTCGGCAACACAGTGACAGTATCCGAAATGCAGGCTGAGTCCGGTGCCGCGGGTGCTGTTCATGGTTCCCTGAATGCAGGTGCGCTGACCACAACTTATACAGCTTCCCAGGGTCTTCTGCTGATGATCCCGAACATGTATAAGATTTCCGGCGAACTGCTGCCAGGCGTGTTCCACGTTTCTGCTCGTGCTCTGGCTGCTCATGCACTGTCGATCTTCGGTGATCACTCTGACGTCATGGCATGCCGTCAGACCGGCTTTGCGATGCTGTGCGAAAACAGTGTTCAGGAAGTTATGGATCTGGGTCCGGTTGCTCACCTCGCAGCCATCAAGGGCCGTGTCCCGTTCCTGAATTTCTTCGATGGTTTCCGTACATCTCACGAAATTCAGAAGGTTGCTGTCTGGGACTACAAGGATCTCGCTGACATGGTTGACATGGATGCTGTCAATGCATTCCGTGCCCGTGCCCTGAATCCGGAACACCCGACAATGCGTGGTTCTCACCAGAATGGTGATATCTACTTCCAGAACAGAGAAGCAGCGAACAAGTATTATGATGCTGTTCCGGCAATCGTTGAAGAATACATGGACAAGATCAACGCCAAGCTCGGTACAGACTATAAGCTGTTCAACTACTATGGTGCTGAGGACGCTGACCGTGTCATCGTTGCCATGGGTTCGTTCTGCGACGTTGCTGAGGAAGTTATCGACTACCTGCTGGCGAACGGTGAAAAGGTCGGTCTCGTAAAGGTCCGTCTGTATCGTCCGTTTGTTCAGGAGAAGCTGGTTGAGGCAATCCCGGCTACTGCCAAGATGGTTGCGGTTCTTGACCGTACAAAGGAACCGGGTTCCCTCGGCGAACCGCTGTACCTGGATGTTGTCTCCTCGCTGGCAAACTGCGGCAAGGATGATGTCAAGGTCTTCGGCGGCCGTTATGGTCTGGGTTCCAAGGACACCACACCGGCAAGCGTCTTCGCGATCTATGATGCCATGAAGGAAGGCACCATCAAGCGTCAGTTCACCGTCGGCATCGTCGATGATGTGACCAACCTGTCGCTGGAAGAAAAGCCGGCTCCGGATACTTCTCCGGAAGGCACAATCAATGCCAAGTTCTGGGGTCTGGGCGGCGACGGTACTGTCGGTGCCAACAAGAACTCCATCAAGATTATCGGTGACCATACCGACAAGTATGTTCAGGCATACTTCCAGTATGACTCCAAGAAGACCGGCGGCGTAACCGTATCCCATCTGCGGTTCGGTGACAAGCCGATCAAGAGCTCCTACTACATCAACAAGGCTGACTTCGTAGCCTGCCACGTTCCGGCATACATCACAAAGCACTTCCCGATCGCACGTGACGTCAAGCCGGGCGGAACCCTGCTGATCAACTGCGCATGGACGATTGACGAACTGTCTCATCACCTTGACGCAGCCAGCAAGCGCTACATCGCCAAGAACAACATCAACCTGTACACGATCGACGCAATCGGTCTGGCAGCTTCTGTCGGAATGGGCAAGCGGACCAACACGGTTCTGCAGTCTGCCTTCTTCGCACTGGCAAAGGTTCTGCCGGCTGAGGACGCCCTCAAGTACATGAAGGATGCGGCTACTCATTCCTACCTGAAGAAGGGTCAGGATATTGTTGACATGAACCACAAGGCCATCGATGCCGGTGCTACAGCAGTCGTCAAGGTTGACGTTCCGGCTGACTGGGCTGATGCGGTTGATGAAAAGGCAGATGTCAAGCTGGAAGGTGCTGAAAAGCTCGTTTCCCAGGTCAAGGAAATCATGGAACCGGTCAACCGTATGGATGGCGATTCCCTGCCGGTTTCTGCCTTCATGGGCCACGAAGACGGCACATTTGAACAGGGCGCTGCCGCTTATGAAAAGCGCGGTGTCGCCGTCAGTGTTCCGACCTGGACACCGGACAAGTGTGTGCAGTGCAACCAGTGCGCATATGTCTGCCCGCACGCAACCATCCGTCCGTTCGCGCTGACAGATGAAGAAGCTGCAGCTGCTCCGGAAGCAGCGAAGATCGTTGCCCTCAAGAGAGGCGGCTTCAAGTACAATCTGGCGATTTCTCCGCTGGACTGCATGGGCTGCGCACTCTGTGCAAAGGTCTGCCCGACCAAGTCCCTGGCTATGGTCGAAATGGAAACACAGCTTGATCAGCAGCCGGTCTTCGACTACATGGTCAAGAATGTTACCGAAAAGAAGTCTCTGATCAACGACACAGTTCCGGGCAGCCAGTTCCGGGTTCCGTATCTGGAATTCTCCGGTTCCTGCGCCGGCTGTGCAGAAACATCTTATGCACGTCTCGTAACACAGCTGTTCGGCGATCACATGATGATCTCCAACGCTACAGGCTGCTCCTCCATTTGGGGCGGTCCGGCTTCCTCTTCTCCGTATACAGTCAATGCGGAAGGCAAGGGCCCGGCTTGGGCGAACTCTCTGTTCGAAGACAATGCTGAACACGGCTTTGGTATGTACCTCGGCCAGAAGAAGATCCGTCTGGATCTCGCTGACAAGGCCCGCCAGCTGATCGCTGTCGAATACACAGATGCAGATCTGAAGGCAGCTGCTCAGGCATGGCTCGATACATTCGATGACGGTGAAAAGAACCAGGAAGCTGCGAAGGCATTCGCTGCTGCCCTGGCAGACGGCATCGTCGACGGCTGCGGCTGCGAAGCCTGCACGCTGGCTCGTGAAATCCTCGATAAGAAGGACTACCTCAACAAGAAGAGCGTCTGGATCTTCGGTGGCGACGGCTGGGCATTCGATATCGGTTTCGGCGGCGTAGATCATGTTCTCGCTTCCGGTGAAGATGTCAATATCTTCGTCTTCAACACTGAAGTTTACTCCAACACAGGCGGTCAGGCTTCCAAGGCTTCCAACATCGGTCAGGTTGCCCAGTTCGCAGCTGCCGGTAAGGAAATCAAGCCGAAGTCCCTGGCAGAAATCGCCATGACATATGGCTACGTCTATGTTGCTCAGATTGCCATGGGCGCTAACCAGGCTCAGACACTGAAGGCTATCCGTGAAGCAGAAGCTTATCATGGACCGTCTCTGATCATCGGCTATGCACCGTGCGAAATGCATTCCATCAAGGGTGGTATGACCAACTGCCAGGATGAAATGAAGAAGGCTGTTGCCTGCGGTTACTGGAACCTGTTCCGCTTCAACCCGGCAGCAGAAGGTGCTAAGTTCACACTTGACAGCAAGGCTCCGGCCGGCGGTTATCAGGAATTCCTGATGAACGAAGCCCGGTACAGCCGTCTGACTCGTGAGTTCCCGGAAAGAGCTGAAACACTGTTCGCCGCAAACGAAGCAGCAGCTAAGGAACGTTACGAACACCTGATGAAGCTGGTTGAGCTTTACAAGTAATTTCCTCCGTCCGTAATACAAATACCCCGGATCATTTTCCGGGGTATTTTCTTTTTCCGGTGTTCCCTTGACCTGCAGAATCCGCTATATTTATATACAGAGATTAGGGGTGGTTTTTGTGAAGAGTATCAAGTGGTCATCACTGTTTATCGCGCTGCTGTATGCTGCAGCCGGTGTTTATCTTTTCATGTATCCGCAGACGGATACCGAAACAATCTGTGAGGTACTGGGCATCGGCTGTATGGCCATGGGTGTGATCCTGATTATCTTCTATTTCCTGATGGATGTACGCTCTGCACTGTTCCGCAATGACTTTGTGGAGGGAATTATACTGATCCTGCTTGGCGGGGTGGTAATCTACCAGATGAAGTCGGTGAAACCGCTGGTGCCGTTTATCCTGGCGATTGTCATTGCCGGCAGCGGCGTGAAGAAACTGCAGGACGGCATTGATGTTGGCCGGATCGGCTATCCGCATACATGGACCTATCTGATCATGGCGGTGATCTCCATTGCGCTGGGCGCCCTGGTCATGCTGCAGTACGATATAAAAATACTGTCGCAGAATGAACTGACCGGCATCGGCCTTGCGTTCTGCGGGATAACCGACCTGTTCTCGGCTGTCTATCTGTCCGGCAAGATCCGCCGTTTCCTGAAGGAAATGGATGCCCCGGAGCCGGAAGAGCCGGAAGTGATTGCCCCGGAAGCGGCGAAGAAACCGGAACCTGAAAAGAAGGAACCGGTTGTTGAATTCCATCCTGAACCGGAACCTGTATACGAAGAAATTGCCGAACCCGGCAAGAGTTATATCAACACCATCACACTGGATGATGATTATGAGCGTCCGGCAGTGGAAACAGCGAAAACACCGGCGGCGGAACCGTCAGAACCGGCAGCAGGGGAACAGCCGGAATCCGCAGCTGAGGAACCGAAAGCGTAAAAAAAAGATCACATGATCTTTTTTTCATGTCCGGTTTCATAAAGATAATGGTACAGGGCCCCGATCAGGTTGGCATCATTGCCGAAGGTACAGGCAGTGATTTCCGGCCGGTGCTGCGGATAGTAATCGGCCAGTCCGGCATACAGTTCAT
>JAFRHT010000013.1 GCA_017433125.1 Solobacterium sp. | reverse complement strand
CTGCAGGATATCATCGCCATCCTGGGTATGGATGAACTCGGTGAAGAAGACAAGAAGATCGTGGCCCGGGCCAGAAGAATCAGAAACTTCCTGTCCCAGCCGTTCTCGGTCGCTGAACAGTTCTCCGGTATCAAGGGTATCTACGTCCCGGTCAAGGAGACCGTCCGCAGTTTCCAGGAAATTCTGGCCGGCAAGTACGACGATCTGCCGGAGGCTGCGTTCTTAACAGTCGGCACCATTGAGGATGTCGTTAAGAAGGCAGAAACACTCGCATGATGATCGAAGTGCGGATTGTCACACCGCAGGGGATGTACAAGACATTTGAGACCTCCATTCTCAATGTCGACACCATTGACGGACAGCGGGGTATCCTGCCGAACCACGTCCCGGTGGTAACCATGCTCAAGACCGGCGTGCTTAATGTTGTGGAAAACGGCACGGACCGGAATTATTACGCGGTTGACGGCGGCCTGCTGTACTATCGTGACAACAAGGCTGAACTGCTGGTGGATGACATCCTGCACAGCAGTGAAATCGATGTCGAGCGCCAGCGGGCGGGCATTGAGAAAGGCAACGAGATGCTCAGAACTATGACCGATGAGGCCGGGGCTGAAGAAATCCGCAAGAGAATCCGCATCCGGGAAAACCGGATAAAAGTCGCCGGAATGAAGTAAACAGGAGAAGTCACCTGGACAGGTGGCTTTTCTTTTTGCCAAATTATTAAAAAGCGTTGACTCCGGGCGGAAATTCACAGATAATATAATTGAGTTTGGTAAAATACAATTTGATAAAATATAAAGGAGGATAACAGAAATGATCTATGACTACACCGTTACCACCGGCACCGGCGAAGAACTGAACCTGGCCGCATACAAGGGCAAGGTCATCATGGTTGTCAATACAGCTACCGGCTGCGGCTTCACCCCGCAGTACGAACCGATTGAACAGATGTACCGGGATTATCATGAACAGGGTCTGGAGATTCTGGACATCCCCTGCAACCAGTTCGGCGGCCAGGCTCCGGGCACGGACGAAGAGATCCATGAGTTCTGCACGCTGCACTACAATACAACCTTCCCGCAGATGAAGAAAGCCGATGTCAACGGCGAGAACGAACTGCCGCTGTATACCTATCTGAAGGCTGAAAAGGGCTTTGCCGGATTTGATGCGCATCCGTACAAGGAACTGCTGGAAGGCATGTTCGCCCAGGCCGACCCGGACTGGGACAAGAAGTCCGATATCAAGTGGAACTTCACAAAATTCATCATCGACAGGGAAGGGAACGTTGTTGCCCGCTTTGAACCGACTGCCGATATGAAGGACGTTGAAGCCTGCGTCAAGACACTGCTGTAAGAACCGGAGTGAACTGATAAGGCCGCTCATCAGAGCGGCTTTTTGCATGGATCAGCGATCCCGGACAGCAATGTCTGAAAAACATATTGCAGTGCATGTTTTCCCTGATTGTTTCGGCCAGGCTCTGCTATAATGAATCACTGAAAGAGACAAAAGATGAAAGAAGAGAAAGAAAAAATCAATCTCGGCATGACTTCCCGGGAAATATCGGATTTCTATATGAAACAGATGGAGTATGCCCGGCTGGTAATCAGAACCAGCCGCAGGCACAGACCAATGCTGGATGAAGCGGGAATCACGGAAACGGAAGTCACGATTCTGAATATCATTGACCAGGCCCCGGGCATCACGTCGCAGGAAATCGCGCGGGAAACAGCGACAACCAAGGGGGCAGTGGCGCAGATCATCAAATCCCTTGACGGCAAGGGACTTCTCATCCGGGAACGGGAAGGCAGGATGATTCACCTGTCTGTTACAGAAAAAGCCCATGAACTGGTCCTGCGGGACCGTCAGGAAGGCTTTGAGTGGCGCCGCCGGACCCGGCAGTTTATCGATGATCTCTCGGCAGAGGATTTCCGGACCTTCATGAAAGTGATGGACCGGATGATTCTGCTGATGCGGGAAGCAGAACCAGAGCAGGAACAGTAAAACCTTACCTAGGCGCAGAAACAGGATAAAACCGCCATTCTGGAGAATATTTACAGACAGGCGGTTTTTGTTTGTTGACGGAACATGCTTGTTCTGCTAACATTCATTCATACGGTTTAGAATCTAAACTGTAATAAGGGGGTACATCATGAGTGATGAATTACGAGCATTTGCGACAAGTCCGCTGCTGTGGATCATTGCCGCGCTCACTGTCAGCATTGTTATCCTGCAGGCGCTCCTGTTCCGCAGAAGAGCAGTTGCCTATACGCGGGAACACGGCATCCTGACAGAAGAAGAAATCAAAACAGTTACAAGAAACGGGGCAATCTCCGCCATCGGCCCGGCACTGGCAGTGTTCATTCTGGCCATTACCATTTCCGGCCTGCTGGGCGGTCCGTTTGTCCTGATGCGGGTCGGCATTATCGGTTCTGCGGATACGGAGCTGCGTACAGCTACCGCAGCAGCCCTGATCTCCGGCAAGACACTCGGTGTGGATCCGATTGACATGTCCACATTCGGCACGATCTTCTTTACCTGCGCCTTCATGTCCTGCGGTTACCTGATCTGGGTTCCGATCATGACAAGGGGTCTGGGCAAGAGCCTGCAGAAGTTCCTGATGCCGGATCCGAATGAAGAACAGACAAAGGCACAGAAGATTGTCGGCGGCCTGCTGATGGTTCTGCCGCTGGCGATGATCGGCCTGATGATCTTCATGTACGCATCCAGCGGTCCGGCTTTCATCCTGGTCATGGCGACTGCCGCCATCCTGAAGGTTGTCCTGGATAAACTGTCCGCCAACGCGCCGGCACTGAAGTCCTGGGCCCTCGGCCTGGCTGTTCTTGTCAGCATGCTGTCGAGCATTGTCTGGAACATGATGTTCTGAGGAAGGAGTGTTTGAAGAAATGAATTACGATGAGTATATTAAAGGTATCCACAAGATCGGTACTGCCTGCATGCTCGGGACAATGGTCATGACCTTTGTGCCGGCCATCTATATCTGGGTACACTTCAACTGCTTCCCGGGAATGGCTGTCATTTCCGGCTGTATCGTAGCGATGCTCGGTCAGGAAGCGATGTCCTGGTTCATTGAACCGACCATGTGGTTCCCGATCCTCGGTGTCACCGGTTCCTACATGTCCAGCCTTTCCGGCAATACATCAAGCATGCGTCTGCCGGTTGCCCTGGCCTGCCAGGCTGCCGTCAATGCCGAGCGCGGTACAGAGAAGGCTGAAATGGCCGCCACCATCGGCATGGCTTCTTCCGTCTTCCTGAACCTGGGTGTTCTGGCCATTGTGCTGGTTTTCGGTGAATTCATCCTGGCAGTCCTGCCGGACGTCATCAAGGGCACCTTCAACTATGCGGTTGCCGGTGTCATGGGCGCGATGATCCCGATGATCTTCTCTGTATTCATGCCGAAGAAAAAGAAGTGAGGTAAATCATGAAGTATATTGACATGCATTGCGACACGGTCATGCTGGCGTATTTCTTCGATCCGGAGAAGCACAGCATGTATGATCAGCCAAAGACGATGATTGATTTCAAGCGCATGCAGAAGGGCGATGCCCTGGCCCAGTTCTTCGCGGTGTTCCTGCCGCCGCAGGGCGCGTTTGAAATGATGCACATGCCGCCGATCAGCGATGAGGATTATATCCGCATTGCCCGGCAGACAATTCTTGACAACGTGGCTGCCCACGACGACATCATCCGCATGGCATATACTGCCGAAGACATTGAAAAGAACCTGGCGGACGGCCGGATGAGCGCTGTCCTGACCATGGAAGACGGCCGGGCTGTGGACGGCAAGCTGGAAAACATCAAGCGTTTCTATGATGAAGGGTTCCGTGCCTGCTCACTGACCTGGAATGCCTACAACTGCTTCGGGGCACCGAACAGTACCGATCCGAAGATCATGAATGACGGCCTGACGGATTTCGGCAAGGACGGTATCCGCTACATGCAGGAACTGGGCATGCTGGTTGACGTATCACACCTGTCCGACGGCGGTTTCCGGGATGTCGCGGAGATCTGCACAAAGCCGTTTGTGGCTACCCATTCCAATGCCCGGGCAGTCGGTCCGCATCAGCGCAACCTGACAGATG
>JAFRHT010000125.1 GCA_017433125.1 Solobacterium sp. | reverse complement strand
ATCGGCGAAGAAGGCTTTGCCTATTACATGGGCCAGTACTATGCCCTTGTGGAAGAAACAATGATCCGGCGCGGCCTGAAGTAAATTAATTCCGGACGCGGGTTGCCTGAACTGCGTCACCGGTGTCCCGGACCAGGCAAAGGATATTTCCTCTGCCTGGTTTTCTTATACTGCGGGAAACACTGAATGCCGTCGGATTGTATAATAATATTATGATGAAACGGAAGCGGATCATCCTAATCTTTGTTATCACAGCTGCCGTGGCCTGCGGTCTGCGCCTGCTGCAGGGAACCTCGTCTGCGCGCCTGCCTGACCGGTACGGCCAGCCGGGGGAACCCTCCCGCCTGCTTGAGGCAGCCCTGGCCTACACGGATACCCATCCGAAGTACAAAAGCGCCTACTACGCGTCGGGCTACCCGGATGACGGATACGGCACCTGCGTGGATGTGGTCGGCATTGCCCTGCGGGACTGCGGCTATGACCTGCAGCAGCGGGTGGATGACGACATCCATGCCCATCCGGACCGCTACGATATCGATGTCCCGGACCGGAATATCGATTTCCGCCGGGTGCGCAACCTGCGGGTGTACTTCGCGGCTAACGCGGAGGTGCTGACCACAGATGTGCATGACATCGATGCCTGGCAGGCCGGGGACATTGTCATCTTCACTGACCATATCGGCATGATCTCCGACCGCCGCAGCCGGACCGGCATACCGTATGTCATCCACCACGCCAATCCCCTGCAGCTGCGGTATGAAGAGGATATTCTGGAAAAATACAGTGATATTACCCTGCACTGCCGGGTAAAATTAGAAGAATAACAACAGGAGGTACAGCATGAAGCGGGTTCTGGTCTTTGCCATGCAGGATAGTGAAATGCAGGCACTCAGAAAAATCTTCACCCCCGACAAGGGAATCGAGCTGGTATGGTGCGATACGCAGGAAGCGTTCATCGCCCCGGCGTCCTATCAGGATATCGACCTGGTCCTGAGCGGGAATCCGACCCTGAAACTGAACGATGACTACTTTGCCCTGCTGGAAGCGGCGGGCATTCAGAAGATGGTGCTGCGTATGACCGGTGTGGGCCAGGTGGACTTCACGGCTGCGACAAGGCACGGGGTGGAGATTGCCAACGTGCAGAACTATGACCCTAACGTGATTGCCGAACTGGCCGTGGCCCTGGCCATGGCCTTGAACCGGAACCTGTTCGCGATCGCCGACAACATGCGGCAGAAGGACTTCCGGGTCAGTTTCCCGCATTTCCGGGAGATCCGCGACCTGACCGTCGGTGTCCTGGGGGTCGGGCATATCGGCAGCCTCAGCGCAAAGATGTTCGCCGCCATGGGGGCCCGGGTCCTCGGTTTTGACAAGCATCCCTATGAACCCAACAAAGAATTCATGACCTATACGGATCTGGAAGAGATCCGGCGGGAAGCGGACATCATCCTGGTGCACCTGCCGTTTATCAAAGAAGAAAATTACCACCTGATCGGGGCGGAGTTCCTGGCCGGCGTCAAACCGGATGTGATCATTGTCAATACCGCCCGCGGTGACCTGGTGGACCTGCCGGCGGTGTGTGAAGCCGTACGGGAAAACCGGATCCAGGCATACGGCACAGACGTTATCGAGAAGGAACAGTTCGTCTACCGCCATGCCGGGGATGAAATCACCGACCCGGCTGTCCTGGAAGCGGTTGAACTGTACCCGCGCATCATCTTTACCCCGCACGTCGGCGCCTATTCCGAACGGGCGCGGCAGGCCATGGTTGATATCGCGGCGGAGGGCATTATGGATTTCCTGAACGGGAAAACCCCGAGATACTGCCTGAACCCGATTGAAAAATAATAGGAGGACAACAGAAATGACAGAAACACTGCCTTTTGGAAAGGGAAAACTGGGCTTCGGCCTGATGCGTCTGCCGCGGCTGGCGGACGGAACCATTGACGTGGAACAGGTTTCCGTGATGACGGACAAGTTCCTGGAAGCCGGTCTGACCTACTTTGACACCGCATATGTCTATGAGGGCTCCGAAGCGGCGGCCGGCAAGGCCCTGTGCGCGCGGCACCCGCGGGACAGCTACACCCTGGCGACAAAGATCAACGCCGGGATGGCAAAGGACGAAGCTGATGCCAAGCAGCAGATCCACACCAGTCTCGAGCGCACCGGGGCGGGCTACTTTGATTTCTGCCTGCTGCATGCCCTGGGCACCAAGAACAGGGAGCTCTATGACAAGTACGGTCTGTGGGACTATGTGAAGGAACTGAAGGAACAGGGTCTGATCCGTCATTACGGCTTCTCATTCCATGATATGCCGGCCATGCTGGAAGAACTGCTGAACGAGCACCCGGATGTTGAATTCGTCCAGCTGCAGATCAATTACGCCGACTGGGAAAACCCGGATGTCAGATCCCGGGAATGCCTGGAAATCTGCCGGAAACACGGCAAGCCGGTCGTTGTCATGGAGCCGGTCAAGGGCGGCGCCCTGGCCAATCCGCCGGAATCCGTCCAGGCGGTCCTCAAGGCCGCAGATCCAGAAGCCAGCGCGGCGTCTTGGGCCGTCCGCTTTGCGGCTTCCCAGGAAGGTGTTGCCATGGTGCTGTCCGGCATGAGCAGCCTGGCCCAGATGGAAGACAATCTGTCCTATATGGACCCGGCCGTGTTCAGGCCGCTTGACGAAGTGGAAGAGAAGGTCATCGAACAGGTCCGCGAAGCCCTGGCAGCGATCCCGCAGATCCCCTGCACATCCTGTCATTACTGCACCGGCGGCTGCCCGATGAACATCCCGATCCCGGATATCTTCGGCGCCATGAACCGCCTGAAGGTATACAACGACCTCGGCGGCGCCAAGCAGCGCTATAAGATGGTCACCCGGGACAAGGGCAAAGCCTCCGACTGCATCCAGTGCGGCCAGTGCGAGACCGCCTGCCCGCAGCATCTGCATATCATTGAACTGCTGCAGGAGTGTGCGGCAACGCTGGAAGACTGAACGCACATCACAGCGCATAAACAAGGGACCGTCAGAAGGCGGTCCCTTTATCCTTATGATATCCGGCCGGACGTATCACTGATATGCCCCGTCGTTGTACAGTCCGGACGTAACGACAGAGAAATGGAAAATCGGTTCATCCACCCGGTAAATATGGATGGCATGCGGCAGGTTCGGCGGTACGAAAATCAGGCAGGACCGGTCAATCCGGTGCGGTTCCCCGTCAAAGTCCACCTGCACTTCCCCGTGCAGATCATTCGGGTGTTCCGGGTCTGTGCCGAAGAAACCGATGATTTCCGCCGCCGGATGGGAATGCTCGGCAAAGACCGGATCCAGTTCCGGCACGGCTTTGTACCAGGAAGTATTCATCTGGAACGCGCCCGGCACGACGTTGTCATCGATCCAGAGAATCCGTTTTGCAAATTTCTGATAGATTGCCCGGAATTCGGGTGACATGTCCGGTTCATGCTTCAGATCGGTAACGATCAGATGACTGTAACGATCACTCATGGCTTTATCCTCCGATCACATTATATAAGCTGCAGTGCCGGAACGGGCCGAAAGAAATGTAACAGTTTTCAGAAATTTTCTGAAAGATGGTTGTTGACATCTTTTCAGAATTCAATTAAATTATGATTACATTCAGTGACCGGAAGAGTAACCGATGCACGGCCATCAGCGAGCTGGAACAGAGTGCGAGTCCAGCGGGAACGGCAAAGGTGAAACGCATCCGCGAGAAGTCTTCCTGAACACGTATAGGGAAGAACGGGTCCCCCACGTTATGGGTAAAGAGTGGTCGGAGATGCCTGCATCTCCCGCAACTGGAGTGGTACCGCGATATATGTCATATATGTCGTCTCTGGATTAACATCGGAGACGGCATTTTTCGTTAAAGGAGGTGAGGGAGTGAGCCGACGACGATACAATCAGACATCCGTTTCACTGCCAGACCAACTGATAGATAAATATAGATAAAGGAGAAAGAAAATGAAAGCAATCAGTAAACTCATGAAGATTACAGCCGCTGCCGCCATGGCAGTTTCCCTCGCCGCATGTTCGTCCGGCGGTTCCGGCGGTTCTGACAAGCCGGAAGAAAAGCCGAAGACCGAACTCGAACTGGTCGCTACCCTGGACCAGGCCATCCTCGGCCTGGCATCCGGCAAGTGTGACGCGGTTGCCCTGGACGGCACGACAGCCCAGAACTATGTCAACCAGTCCGACGGCGCCTTCGCCATGACCGGCATCAACTTCGACCTGGAAATGTACGGTACACACGAAGGCAACGTTGCCGCTGCCAAGAAGGGTGAAACCGACCTGATCAACGCAGTCAATGCATGCATCAAGACAGCCACGACAACCAAGGTTGATCCGAACTTCGCGCACACCTACTACACAACCTGGGTAGCCATTGCCAAGAAGCAGTCCGGTACAGAAGACGAAGAAGCTGAAGGCATCCTGGCTGACCTGGGTGTTCCGATCTTCTCGGATATCGCTGTTGATGACACATATAACTACCTGGTTGACACAACTGACCTCGTGAAGCCGGAGCTGGATCTCTCCAACCCGACCGGCAGACTGGCCGAAATCCTGGCCAAGGGCGAACTGGTTATTGCGACTTCCCCGGACTACCCGGCAGCGGAATTCATCACAGAAGACGGCGTTGTCTACGGCAACGAAATGATGCTCGCGAAGTACATCGCAGACTGCCTCGGCGTCAAGCTGGTCATTGAAACCATGGACTTCAACGCCGTTCTGACCGCGGTTGACACAGGCAAGGTTGACCTGGCCCTCTCCGGTTTCGGCTGGAAGGCTGACAGAGAAGAAGCGTTCGAACTGAGCACCGGCTACATCGGCGACAGCAGCGTTTCCTTCCACACCCTGATCGTTCCGGCAGACAAAGTTGCTGAATACAGCTCCCTCGAAGACTTCGTCGGCAAGCACATCATGGCTCAGGCAAACTCCCTGCAGCAGATGTACGTTGAAGACCAGATCATCGCCCTGGAGGGAGAATAATATCCCATGGGTCTTGGACCGAGTATTATTGATGTCTTCCTGCAGTACTGGCCGATCTTCCTGAAAGGTGCCATCGGCACCCTGAAGTTCTCGTTCATTGCGGTGGGCTTCGGCAGTATTCTCGGCTGTCTGGTCTCGTTCCTGAGCCTGGCAAAGATGAAGCTGCTGCAGACCATTGCGCGGATCTACGTGACCGTACTGCGGGGCACACCTCTGCTGGTGCAGATGTACATTGCGTACTTCTTCCTGCCGATCGCCTTCCCGGTCATGAACAACCTGTCAAAAGAGACATATGTCCTGATCGCGCTGATCATGAACTCGAGCGCGTATGTATCGGAAATCATCCGGGGCGGCATTAATTCCGTCGATGCCGGACAGACCGAGGCAGCGCGCAGCCTGGGCATGAGCGCCCGGAACACCATGATCCGGATCGTCCTGCCGCAGGCCATCAAGAACATTCTGCCGGCGCTGGCAAACGAGTACATCGCCATGATCAAGGAAACCTCCATGGCCGGAACCTTCATGCTGTACGAATTGATGTACACCCGGGTCCTGCTGGCCAACAAGTTCCTGATCTGGCAGCCGCTGTTCATCATCGCCGGTATCTACCTGATCATGACAACAGTGCTTACATACTGTGTAAGACAGCTCGAAAGGAGGCTGGCCGTCAGTGACTGATAAAGAAAAACAGCCGCTCATTGAGGTCGTCGACCTGCATAAGAGCTTCGGAAACCTGGAAGTACTGAAGGGTGTCAACGAAAAAATCTATAAGGGCGAAGTCGTATCCATCATCGGTGCGTCCGGCGGCGGGAAGAGCACCTTCCTGCGCTGCCTGAACATGCTTGAGGTGCCGACCAGCGGCAAGGTCATCTTCGAGGGCGAGGAACTCAACGCCAAGGATACCGACCTGGACAAGCACCGCCAGAAGATCGGCATGGTCTTCCAGCTGTTCAATATCTTCCCGCACCTGAACGTGCTGGACAACATTACCATCACGCCGATTCTGGAAAAGAAGACCAAGAAGGAAGACGCCGAAAAGGAAGCGATGGACCTGCTCAAGATGGTCGGCCTGGAAGACAAGGCGCAGGAATACCCGCGCAAGCTGTCCGGCGGCCAGAAACAGAGACTGGCGATTGTCCGGGCCCTGGCGATGCATCCGGATGTCATGCTGTTCGACGAACCGACTTCGGCGCTTGACCCGGAAATGGTCAAGGAAGTCCTGGATGTTATCCGGGATCTGGCCGAGCGGGACATGACCTGTGTCATCGTTACCCATGAGATGGGCTTTGCCAAGTCCATCAGTGACCGGATCCTGTTCATTGATGAAGGCATCATCATGGAGGAAGGAACCCCGGAACAGATCTTCGATCATCCGCAGAACGCGCGGACAAAGGAATTCCTGAGCAAAGTCCTGATGTAAAGGAGAACGCTTATGAAAACAACGTTCAAGTATGACCACTACTTCAACTACGAGGAGCTGAAGGCTAATCTGGAATACTTTGCGGAAAAGTATCCGGACCTGGTCACCCTCGAGGTTAACGTCGTCACGGCGGAAGGCCGCAACCAGTATGGTGTAACCGTCACGAACAAGAAGACCGGCGATGCCCTGAGCAAGCCGGGCTGGCACGTGGACGGCAACACCCATGCGGGTGAGATCACCGGCTCCATGGCGGCCATGCATATGCTGGACTACCTCATCACCAACTACGGAAAAGATGCGGAAGTCACAAAGCTGCTGGACACCATGACCATCTATGCTGTCCCGCGGATTACCCCGGACGGCACGGAAACCTGGCTCACCACCCCGTATACGATCCGTTCCATCAACAAGGTCCACAATGAAGTCAAGGGCGGCGTGAAGGAAGAGGATCTCGACGGCGACGGCGTCATCCGCATGATGCGCATCCCGACCCCGTACGGGGCCTGGAAGAAGGATCCGAAAAACAAGGACTGCATGCTGCCGAGAGACCCGGGTGACCGGGACGGCGAATTCTATGATATCTACCCGGAAGGCATCTTTGAGGAATATGAGGGGGACGAAAACCTCAGGACCAAGAAGAACGCCTGGGCCCTGGACTTCAACCGGAACTTCCCGTACGGCTGGTTCCCGGAGAACCGCCAGGCCGGCGCAGGCAAGTATCCGCTGTCCAATCCGGAAACCAAGGCGCTGGCTGACTGGATCATTGCCCACCCGAATATCGGCGGTGTATCCACCAACCACACCAGCGGCGGGATGATCATGTATCCGCCGGGCACGAAACCGGTGGCCCAGGCCTGTCCGGATGACATCAAGGCATTCCGGACAATTGCCGAGATGTGCAAGGAGGAAATGGGTTACCAGGTCCTGAACCTGTACGAGGAATTCGTCTCGGATCCGCTGAACTATGATTCCGGCGCGTTCGATGACTGGTGCTATCAGTCCGAAGGCATCATGTCATATACGATCGAATACTGGGATCTGGCCAACAAGGCCGGTGTGCCGTATGTGGCGAACCAGCGTGCCAAGGAACCGGTTGCCAAGAGCATCGAGCGGTTCAATGCCTGCATGAAGTGGGTCAAGGAAAACGCCCCGGAAGACTTTGTCGGCTGGAAGAAGTACAAGCACCCCTACTTCGGCAATGTAGAGCTGGGCGGCTTCAACTACAAGTTCACGCACCAGAACCCGCCGAAGAAGTTCCTGAAGGACCTGATGGAACAGTCAACGAAGTTCCTGATCCGCTTTGCCAAGTCAATGCCGAATCTGCAGATCGATGATGTGAAGAAGGAAAAGATCGGCGACGATCTGTACCGGATCACGGCCCTGGTCGGCAATACCGGCTACCTGCCGACGTATGTATCCGACGAAGCGGTGAAGATGGGCAAGGCCAAGACCATCAAGGTCAGCATCAAGGGCGGTGAACTGCTGTCCGGCAAGGAATGCGAAGACATCGGCCACCTCTCCGGCTACAGCCGCACTGCCACCGGTGCCTTCTTCTACGGCAACATCGGCACAAGTGCCAGCGCCAAGGCGAAGAAGAAGATCGAGTGGATCGTCAAGGGCAAGAAGAACACAAAAATCACGGTCAAGGCTGTTTCGGAAAAAGCCGGCACAGCGGAAAAGGCCATCAGACTGTAACCAGAGAAAAAAGATCACGGATATCCGTGATCTTTTTTTT
>JAFRHT010000124.1 GCA_017433125.1 Solobacterium sp. | reverse complement strand
GGGGAAGACAAAGAAGTAAAAAAGCGGAATCCGAACAAGAAGTAGTCAAAGGCCGTTGACGGCCGGCGACGGTTGAAAATGCAAAGTTGCTTCGACATACAAAGTATGGCAAAGCCAGCGCCTTAAGACGCTGGCTTGTGATAAAAGGCTTATAGCCTTAGAGCAAACCACCCGTTTCACGGGTGGTTATGATTGTTCACAGAGAATTCAGATTGTGTTCAATCCGGAAACAGATTGTTTTTTTATGATCTGGGTGTCAAGGAGGTATAGCCATGAAAAATGAACAGGTATTTGCCCGGGTGGAACAGAAATACGGCCTCAGTGAAGCCCAGGCCGCGGCGTTCCTGGAACTGGCCGGTCCCTGTCTGAAACCGGATGCCAGACCGGAATATACCCTGCGGAACATATATCTTGACAGTCCGGATGACCGGATGATCATCCGCTCATTGGATAAGCCTGTATATAAAGAAAAACTCAGGCTGCGGGCGTACGGGAAACCCGGCATGGCAGGGCCGCTGTTTCTTGAGATGAAGAAAAAGAGCAACGGCATTGTCTTCAAGCGCCGGATCACATTGGAAGCTGATGAGATACCGGATTGCCTGAGGGGGGCAGGACTGAAGGAAAAGGGGCAGATCGGCCGCGAGCTGGACTACATGTTCACAAAATACCGGCCGGTTCCCAAAGCCTACATTGCCTATGACCGGCAGGCCTGGTCAGGCACTTTCAATCCAGATCTGCGGGTAACCATGGACCGCCGGATCCGCTATCGCCTTGATGATCTTGATATCAATTCCAAAAGCCCGGAGGAACTGCTGGCAATGGACAGTGAAGTGATTCTGGAAATCAAATTCCAGGATGCCTATCCGCTTTGGCTCGCTGAAATCCTCAATCATCTGCGCCTGCAGAAAACGTCCTTTTCCAAATACGGAAGAGTTTACAGAATAACACACACTGCCGCCCTGTCCGGCCTGATCAGACAGGAGAAAACGGAGGAATCGAAATGTTTACATCCATATTTACCGGGACATCATCCGGACTTCAGTTATTATCCGTACTGACCGCATTCGGCATCAGCCTGCTGTGCGGTCTTGTCATAGCCCTTATTTACCGCTGCGCCTGCAGACCTTCAGCGAATCTGCTCATGAGCATTGTGGTGCTGCCGATGATCGTGGCCGGAGTCATCCTGATGGTCAACGGGAGTCTGGGGATCGGGGTCGCCATTGCCGGCAGCTTCTCGCTGGTCCGCTTCCGGTCACTGCCGGGAAAAGCTTCGGATATAGCGGTGGTCTTTCTGGCCATGGCGACGGGACTGGCCTGCGGCACCGGATATGTAACCTTTGCTCTGTTAATGACACTGATTGCCGGATTCAGCCTGTGGCTGGTGACCAGGCTGCCGTTTCTGCAGAATGACCCGGATGAGCGGATTCTTAAGGTTACCATTCCGGAAGACCTGGACAGCGCCGGATTATTCACGGATATTCTGAATCAGTATACGGTTTCGTGGCATCAGGAAGGACTCAAGACGGTTAATCTGGGTGCGATGTACCAGATCACCTACAGGGTCTGCCTGAAAAGTGGTGAGAAGGAAAAGGAAATGCTGGATCAGATCCGGGTGAGGAACGGCAATCTGACGGTTGCATCACATTCAGCCGGTCTGGGAAGCAGCGAACTGTAACCGTGCCGGAAACAGAAAAAAGGCGACTGATATTGTCTGTCACCTTTTTCTTTTTTGCCAAAATGATCAGATGTTCTGGAACCATTCATCCAGCCGCTCGTTGATCAGTTCCATGGCCCGGGAATAATACCGGCTGTGCTTGTAGGAAATATAGACCGGCCGGGTGGATACCTTTTCGGACAGCCGGTAGTATACGATGGATTCCGGCGTCCAGTTGATATAACGCAGCAGTGTATCACTGATAAAGGAAATACCGGTGCCGATGGCGGTGTAGCGGTAAATGGTGGTCAGCCGGTCAACTTCCAGAAGAATATTTGGCGTAAAGCCGGCCTGCTTGCAGAGATTGTCCGTCAGCTGGCGGGTTTCATTGCCCTTTGTCAAAAGAATAAACGGATCATTTCTGAATACTTTCAGATCTACCGGTTTCCTGGTGCTTCGGCCAAGATCGGCAGCTTCCTCTGCCTTCATGCACTGCCCGTCAAGTTCAGGCCGCCGCATCGCTGCCGGTACAGCCAGCAGGATGCTTTCATGGTAGAGCTCACGCTGATCAAAGATATTTTTGTCCAGCGGGTGATTGTCGATGACCAGATCCAGCTTTCCTTCCATCAGCTGGGTTTCCAGGGTGGTGGAGTCGGCATTCAGCAGTTCAATCCGGATCTTGTCATATTCCTTCATGAAGACAGAGAGGAAAGCCGGCATGACAAGGTCGGAAAGCATCTGGTTCGTGCCGATGCGCAGATAACCGTTCTGCAGATTATTGATTGCATCGATATAGTTTTCAAAAGCGCGCTCGGATAATTTGATTTCGTTGGCTGTCCGCAAATATTCACGGCCGGCATCGGTGAGGCGGATCGGTTTGGTGGTCCGGTCGAACAGGGGCATGCCGATATCCTCCTCGATTTTCCGGACGATTACACTGAGTGAAGGCTGCGGAATATAGAGCTTTTTTGCGGCTTTGGAGAAGCTTTGTTCCTCACTGATCGTTTCGATGAGCTTCTTATGATGGAAGAGATCAGGCATGGTTTCACCTCCATTTT
>JAFRHT010000123.1 GCA_017433125.1 Solobacterium sp. | reverse complement strand
CATGAATATCTTCCTGGACCTGCTGTTTGTCCTGGCCCTGCATATGGACGTGGCCGGGGTGGCCATCGCAACCATTCTGTCGGTTGCCGTCTCTTCGGTTCTGGTAAGCCGGGTGCTGCTGACCACGAACGATATCTTCCGGGTTGACCCGAAGAAGCTGGGCATCGACAGATATATCCTCAAGGAGATTATCCGCATCGGCCTGCCGGCCGGCGGCACTTCCCTGGCCTATGTCTTCTCCAACGCGGTCATCCAGGCGGCGGTCAATTCCTTCGGTGCCACCACCACGGCTGCCTGGGTAGCCTTCGGCAAGATTGACAATATCATCTTCATGATCCAGGGTGCCTTCGGCATGGCCGCGACAACCTTCGTCGGCCAGAACTACGGCGCAAAGAAATATGACCGGGTACGGGAAAGCGTACAGGCCGGCCTGCTTATGAGCATTGGTGTCACCCTGGTGCTGAGCCTGGCCATGTGGTTCTTCGGACCGGTCATGATCTCACTGTTCGCGACTGAAGATACCGTCATTTCCATCGGTGCTTCCGTACTGCGGGTATGCGCGCCGTTCTACTTCACCTATTCATTTATCGAGATTCTCTCCGGGGCTATCCGCGGGTCCGGCGAAGGGTTTGTCCCGATGGCCATTTCCCTGTCCGCAATCTGCCTGTTCCGCTTTGTCTGGATTGCCCTGATCTCCCCGCGGATCGGCGGCACCGTACAGACCATCGCAGCCTGCTACCCGGCTTCCTGGATCGCTGCCGGGGTGATCTTCATTCTTTATTACATGCGCTACCGCCGCAAATTCATCACCCGCTGAAGCCACATGAAAACCCGTCAGTAAACCGGCGGGTTTTTTGCTTTACAGAAGAAATACTGTCCGGATGTTATTCCTTGTCCATCAGCACTTTGCCGGAACGCCAGGCTTCCCCGGCCTGCGGCCCGGTCACATAGTAGCCGGCCTTGAACGGGTCAAAAGTCAGCACCTGCATCTTTGTGATATCAATCTTGCCGTTTTCATCCAGCACGTCCTCTTTGGCACTGACGTTGACGATCTTGCCGACAACGGCATACATATTCGGGGTGTCGATGACCTCCGCCAGTTCACACTCCATGCACACCGGGAACTCCTCGATCACCGGCGCGTCCACAAAGGTGCTCTTTGTCTCCTTCAAGCCGGAACGGGCAAACTTGTCCGGCATGGCCGCGGCACTGACAATCCCGGCAAAATCCGCCTCTTCCACATGGGCTTTGTCCGCCAGGGCCACGGTAAAGGCCTTCCGGTTCAGGATATTCTTTGTGGTCTGATGATCCTCCGCCAGGAACAGGGCAATCTTGTCATAATCACAGATCATGCCCCAGGCCGCGTTCATGACATCCGGCGTGCCCGCCTCATCATAGGATGCCACCATCAGGACCGGCATCGGAAATACAGCTGTCAATACTCCAAGATCCTTACGCATTTGATTCTCCTCCTTCGGCAAAAGCCGCTATGATTTCCCGCGCGGCAGCCCGGCCGTCCTGCACAGCCGCCCCGATGGTCTTCGGGCCGGTCCAGGCATCCCCGGCTGTCCACACATTTTCGATGTTTGTCATATGTCCGGCAGTGATTTGCAGATCGTCTGCCAATACCGTGAAATCCACTTTCTGGCCGATCGCCATAACGACCAGGTCTGCCGGGATTGTTTCTTCGCTGCCCGGAATTTCGTGGAAGGACGCCCGGCCGCTTTCATCCGGTTCCCCCAGCGACATGCGGATGACCCGCACGGCTGTTACGGCGCCGGTATCATCCCGCGCAATTTCTTTAATATTGGTCAGGAAGGCAAACTGCACCCCTTCCTTGCGGGCGTCATTGATCTCTTTTGCGTTCGCCGGCATTTCCTTTTCCGAGCGCCGGTATACCACCGTTACTTCCGGCACGATCCGAATCAGGCTGCGGGCACAGTCCATGGCCACGTTCCCGCCGCCCCAGACAATAGCGTTCCGGTATCCGGCATAGGCTTCGGCCCGGTGCAGGATATTGAGGTCATACAGCAGGGTCAGGCCCGCTGCCACCCCGTTTCCAGGCACAAAGCCGAAGGTATTCTCCACCTGAGCCCCGATTGCGGCCAGAATCCCGTCATAGGATTCCCGCAGCCGGGCAAACATCTCCCGGTCGACCCGGCAGCCGAAGCGGAACCCGCAGCCCAGCTCCTGCAGGGTCCGATATTCCTTCTGCAGAAACTGTTTCGGCATGCGGAAAACAGGGATGCCGGTATAGACAGCCCCTCCCAGTTCTGCTTCTTTTTCATAAATGTCTACTGCGAATCCGTTCTGCAGCAGTTCCTTCGCCGCTGTATAGCCGGCCGGACCGGCACCGATGACGGCAATTCGTTTTTTCTCTGTCATGATTCTATTATAACCGAGTTCCGGACCCCTGAAACAACTTGCCTTCCGTCTCGGAATTGAGTACGATGACATCGTTTGAAAGGACAGCTGTTATGGCACTGAAAGACGAACTTCTCCGGGAGTTTTCCCTCCATCCGCTGACGGCCGTCAGCGGTGAGGAACTGGCTTCCCGGTATCATGTTTCACGGGCAGCGGTGTGGAAAGCCGTCAGGGCACTGAAGCACGAGGGCTTTGATATTGCCTCCTCACCTGCCGGATATACGTTTACCGCCAACAATGATTTCCTGTCGGCAGAAGCGGTCAGCCGGATTGTACCGGCAATCACCGCCCCGATATACGTATTCGAGGAAATCGATTCCACCAATAACTATGCCAAGATCCTGGCCGCGAAGAATGCGCCGCACGGCACCCTGGTTCTGGCCAACCACCAGACTGCCGGGCGCGGCCGGCAGGGACACTCGTTTTATTCCCCGAGCAATTCCGGCCTGTATTTCTCACTGATCATCCATCCGGAGCATACGGAATACATTTCCCGCATCACCCCGGCGGCAGCAGTTTCCGCGGTCGAGGCAGTGTACGCCGTCACCGGCATCCGGCCCGGCATCAAGTGGGTCAATGACCTGTTCCTGGGCAGAAAGAAGATTGCCGGCATCCTCAGTGAAGCTGTCACGGACTTTGAGACCGGCAGGATCAGTTCGGTAATCATCGGCATCGGCATCAACTGCCGCACCATGGCTTTCCCGGACGACATCAGCTTGATCGCGGGCTCTCTGGAAGCGGAGAGCATTTCCCGCAATGCCCTGGCTGCCCTGCTGCGGGAGCGCCTGCTCCACCACATCAGCCGTCTCGATGATCCGGCCATGATGGACCTGTATCGCCGGGACAGCATTGTCCTGGGCCGGCAGATCACTTACACATACAACAATGAGATGTATACCGGCCTGGCCGAAGCCATCAACGATGACGGCAACATCCTCATAAAAAAACCGGACGGCACGGTGCAGATCCTGCAGTCCGGTGAGATCTCGATCAAAGACTGGTAATCCCGGTCTTTTTCGTTGTACCGAAGCAAGCCGGCATGTGATGATGCCATGATCGTAAAGAGAAAAATGCCATCCGGCTTTTCTTGCCGGATGGCATCTGTTTTTGCTTTACAGCAGAGCGCCCAGCGTTGACAGCATCAGCGACCCGAGCAGCAGGATAATCGCGCCGCCCAGCCGGGAGGAAATCTGCGCAAACGGCATGAGTTCCATACGGTCCGCCGCCGACAGGACTGCCACATCGCCGGTGCCGCCCATGTTCGACATGCACAGGCCTGCGGTAATGCCTGCCTCGACCGGATAGAAGCCGACCAGCCGGCCGACCAGCGCCGCCCCGAAGAACGCTCCCAGGACAGTAACGCCGCACAGCACCAGATAAGTCAGCGAGAAGCTTTCCACAACCTGGCCGATATCCAGGTAGCACAGGCCGATGCCCATCAGCAGGACATTGGTCAGATTCTTCATGACGAACTGGAACCACTGATAGCAGGCGATTTCAATCCATTCCGGCATGATGTTGGCAATCTTGAATGCTGCTACGGTAATGATCATGAACGCGTAGGCGTGCACGGTCACCTTCGGCACCAGCATTGTCCAGACGTTGCTGCAGATATAACCCCAGGCAAAGAATGTGCCGGAAACCAGCAGGCCGATGCCGAGGTTGGTCAGGGAAATCTGGTTCCGCCGGTTCTGCATTTCCGGGCTGACTTCCAGTTCTTTCGGGTCTACAGTGGAACTCTGCATCAGCTGGCCCTGCCCGTTCCAGAATTTACCCTGGAGCAGTTTGACCATCAGGCCGCCAAGGACGATCGAAATGGCATTGCCGATGGCGACTGCCGGGGTCATGATGCTCAGTGCCTCGGCAGCTGTCATTGTGCCGGCCGCGTCAAAGATCTTGGAAAGCGGCGAAGCGCCCGCGCCCATGCCGCCGCCCATGATCGGCAGGGCAATCAGCAGGATCGCCTTGACGGTGCCGTAGCCCATCACCTTCGCGAAGATGCCGCACAGCGCAAAGGCGCAGATCAGGCCGCCGAAGATGGCCGGGAAGTAGCGGGCTGCGGCCTTCACCAGCAGTTTGCGGTTCATGCCGAGGATCGAGCCGGTGATCAGCGCCGCAATGTACCAGTCCAGGAAGGCCCCGGTCGGCTTGAAGAACGTGTTGATGCTGCCGACGAGGTCAAACGGCTTCCACAGCTGCATGTACGAAGCCACCACATTGCCGTCCGCGTCCTTGATGATTTCCGGCAGCAGGTGCCAGTAATGCAGCAGGGCAATCCCGAACAGAACCACGATGGCCCCGCCGCCGAAGTAGCTGCGGATAATCGGTGTTTTATTGCCGATCAGATCCAGCAGGGATCCGATTACAATCATAAAGATAAAGCATCCTGTCATGCCCGGCGGCAGTACACCGATGTACGTTGCCAGCAGGACAATCGCCGCAATAAAAAGAAAGATCGGAATCGGAAGATGGAACAGTGTCAGTTCGCTGCGTTTGCTCATATAAACCCCCTTGAATACCTCATGATAGATGAGCATCTGTTGTTCAGTAACAATGAAACACGGCAGAAACACGCTGTGCCTGGCCGATGATCATTGTTAAACAAAAGACATATCTATATAAATGATACTGTAATGCCTGACAAATATAAATATATATAATGACGTATTGTTAAAGTATTACATTTCATGCCGGCCGGATAACCGTGTTTGTCATATACAGCATATATTTCGAATAGTTTCTAAATATTATCTTGTAAATCTTTGCGGACGTGCTATCTTATATTTAGAGGGATTTCTAAATATGAGCAGAAAAAAGTTCTGGTTTTATCTGGCCCTGGTCTTCGGGCTGTCATGGGGCCTGTGGGTTATTATCCTGCCGCTGCTGCCGCTGCCGCTGAATGCCGGCCTGCCGATCACTTCCGCTGTTGGTATGTATTTCCCGGCCCTGTCCGTGCTGCTGATGTGCCGGATCCTGAAGCGGCAGATGAACTGGCGGGACATCCTGAAGCTCCATGTCCGGGGCAACGGCATTTATTACATCATTGCGTGGCTCCTGCCGGCGCTGCTGACAATTCTCGGCGGACTGATCTATTTTGCGGTTTTTCCGGGTGAATTTGATCCGAGGCTGACCTACGTTGCCTCAATGCTAGCCGCGCAGGATACGGCAGCCGGAATCACCCCGCTGCAGCTGGTCCTGATCCAGACCGCACAGGCAGTCACCATAGCCCCGGTTATCAACAGCCTGCTGGCGGTTGGCGAAGAACTGGGCTGGCGGGGATACATGGTGCCGGAACTGCGGAAAAAATACACGCCCCTGCAGACCCATCTGCTGGCCGGACTGATCTGGGGTGTATGGCACACCCCGATCAACATGCTCGGTCATAATTACGGGCTCCGCTATCCCGGTTATCCATGGGGAGGCATCCTTGCCATGAGCGTTTTCTGCTTCAGTATCGGGGTTATTGCCAGCCGGCTGTTTGAAAAAACCGGCAGTATCTGGCCATGCGCCCTGCTGCACGGGGCCGTCAATGCCATCAGCGGCCTGCCCATCCTGTTCCAGAAACCGGCTTTGATCCAGGGACGGCATGTCCTGCTCGGACCGGCTCCCAACGGCTTCCTGGCCGGCCTGCCGATGCTTCTGCTGGCGCTGTACTACCTGTACCTGATGACAAAGGAGGCGAAAGTATGAGTTTTGCGGATACCTTCAAGGCATTATCCGACCCGGTCCGCCGGGAAATCCTGCAGCTGCTCAAGCAGGGCCGGCTTTCTGCCGGGGAGATCGCTTCCAACTTTGCCATGACCGGGGCAACTATTTCCTACCATCTGAGCATACTGAAAAAAGCCGACCTGATCTTCGAGACCCGGGAAGGCACATATATATACTACGAATTAAACGCTTCCGTACTGGAAGAAATCATGCTGTGGCTGTCCGAACTGAAAGGAGATTCATCCGATGAGAAAACTGAAAACTGAACGGAATACAATCATCCTGACATCTGTGCTGATCCTGCTGCCGGTGCTGGCCGGCGTGCTGCTGTGGAACCGGCTGCCGGAGCAGATCCCGACGCATTTCGGCTTCAACGGCGAACCGGACAGCTGGTCTTCCCGTACATTTACCGTGTTTTTCCTGCCGCTGTTCCTGCTGGCCATCCACCTGCTCTGCGCCACGGTAACGGCTTATGACCCGAAGGAAAAAGGTGTCAGCGACCGCATGTACCGGCTGGTACTCTGGCTTGTCCCGCTGATTTCGATTGTCATTTTTTCCGGCATCTACGGCATTGCGCTCGGTTATGACATCAGCATCAGCCTGCTGACCCGGAGCCTGCTCGGCTTCATGTTCATTGTCATCGGCAACTACATGCCGAAAGTCCGCCAGAACATGACTGTCGGCATCAAGATCCCCTGGACCCTGGCCGATCCGGAAAACTGGAACAAAACCCACCGGCTGGGCGGGTATATGTTCATGCTCGCGGGATTCATCATGCTGGCCAGTCTCCTGCTGCCGGATAAATTTACAGCCCCGGCACTGTTTGTAAGCATCTTCGCCGCTGCGTTTGTGCCGATGATCTACTCCTTCCTGCTCTATCGGAAAACCCTGTAGTTCATGCTATGATGAATCTGTAGGAGGAATACCCATGGAAGAAAACAGAATTGCCGTTATCGCCATCGTCGTCGAGAACCCGGCTTCCGTCCGGGAGCTGAACGAAATCCTGCACACCTTCAGCGCTCACATCATCGGCCGCATGGGCCTGCCGTACCGGGAAAAGAAGCTGTCCCTGATCAGTGTGGCCGTGGATGCCCCGGAAGCAGTCATCCTGGACCTGGCCGGGAAGCTGGCTGCCCTGGATGGTGTCACCGCCGAAACCGCCTGGGCAAAAGGCTGAACCAAAACAAAAACGGAGCTGCAGCAAACTCCGTTTTTTTCTGCCTCAGTCAGCAAGTGCGTAGTCCAGTACTTTGCGCACTTCCTCACGGATGTCCTCGTAACTCATGAAGAGATGCGCTTCGAAGAGTTTCTTCTTTCCGTCAAAGAAACTCGGTACGGCATAGTAATCATACTGTTCAGCGATATCCATGTGCTCATTTTCTTCAATCTTGATGATTTTGATATCCCGGTATGCCGGCTTTTCCGCCATCAGCTCATCGAGTGCCTTGTGGGCCTTGTGGCAGTAGCCACAGTCATCCAGATAGAACATCGTGATCTCTTTCATGTTTTATTACCCCCGTCCCTGCTATTTTATGCATATTTTAACAATCCGCATACCAATCTGCTCACAGAATTATGATTTTATACTCAGGCGGACCCGGCAAATAAATTTCAGTACCCCTTTAAACAATTAATATGTTACATTTGAAACAACAGGAGATACGAACATGAAAATTACAAAAGTTGATGTATTCGCCGCTGATTTTCCTTTCAAGAAAGACAAGGACAATACCAGTGCCATCTCCCTCGGCACATGGAACACCTGTCTGTTTGTGCTTGTAAAAGTACATACGGATGAAGGCATCTGCGGCTGGGGTGAGTCCGCCCCGTTTGCCCGGACCAGCCCGCTTGGCCAGATGGCAATCTGTGATGTCATCATGGACTACCTGGCGCCGGCAATTATCGGTATGGATCCGTTCAATATCCAGGGCATCTGGAAAGCAATGGATAAGTCTGTTCCGGATCATCCGCAGGCCAAGGGTGCCCTGGACATGGCGCTGTATGACATCATGGGCAGAAAGCTCGGTCTGCCGGCCTCCACCCTCATGGGCGGGGCAGTCAGAGACGAAATCCCCCTGCAGGCCCTGTTATGCCTGGATACCATTGAAAACATGAAGAAAGAAGCCGAGAGCTGGCTGGACAAGGGATTCAGGACCATCCGGATCAAGCTCGGCACCGGTGACATGCACCGTGACATGGCAATGGTGCGGGAAATCCGCAAGACCATCGGCCCGGACGTCAAACTCCGTGTCGACCCGAACCAGGCATATACAAAGAAGCAGGCGCTGCAGCTGATCCCGGTGCTGGAAGAAAATGAAGTCGAAATCTTCGAACAGCCGGTTGCCTGGCATGATCTCGATGCCATGGCGGACCTCAATGCCAGCACCTGGATCCCGATCATGCCGCACGAAGGCATGAAGAGCATCTATGATGTCCGTGAATTCATCAAGAAAGACGCCGTCAGTCTGTTCACGCTGAAAACAGACCGGCCGGGCGGCCTTACCAAAGCCTGCCTGACCAGGGACATGGCAGAACTGTTCAACATTCCGTGCGTCGTCATGTCTTCGGTTGAGCTGTCCATCTCCACCTGTGCATCCATGATGCTCGCGGCAACCCTGAAGGACCTGCCGTTTGCCTGCGAAGCATCCGGACCGGTGGAAATTGAGGATATTACCGATAATTCCGGCTTCATCAAAGGCGACAAGTTCATCGTGCCGCAGGGTCCCGGCTTCGGCTTTGAAGTGGATGAAGACAAGATCAGACACTACACAAAGAAAATGTGGACAGCGGACGAAACATCCGAAATCAAGGACTGATACAGAGCCCCGGCAGGATAAAGACGGCTCCGCCGCCGGAACCGCCCGGGCAAAAGTCTGAACCAAAATAAATATCCACCGGCTGAGCCGGTGGTTTTTCAAATGCGGGCATAGCCCTGCTCGCAAAGCTGCGCCTTACAGCGCAAATGTGGTCTGCGCGAGCATACTATTTCTTCTTACCCGTAAACGGGTCTTCAAATTCCAT
>JAFRHT010000122.1 GCA_017433125.1 Solobacterium sp. | reverse complement strand
CAGGGATTCCAATACACAAACATAATGTTTATCCGTTATCTTGATGATCATGGCATTATCATCTCTCATTCCAGAAAGGCCAACTGTTATGATAATGCGTGCTGCGAGAACTTCTTCGGTCATCTCAAAAGCGAGTGTCTTGAATTGCATGATCTGCCAAAGACCAATGAGGATCTGATTCGTAAAGTTACTGAATACATCACTTTCTACAATTCCGCCAGACCCCAGAGAAAACTAAAAGGTATGACTCCCATTCAATTCAGGGAATCATACCTTGTTGGTTGATCCGTTTTTCTATGTTTGTCCCATTTCAGTGGGGCAGTTCATTCATCCGTTTTCATCAGCCGCATGTTCAGAAGAATAGAATTCTTCACCGCTGTCCAGACAGAACGCTGCCAGACGCCCGCCCGCAAAACAGGCCCCGCAGTCAATCGCCACATGGTTATTGTGCCGGTAAATGAAACCCGGCCGCGGGTTCTCTTCAATCAGCTGGGTCGGTGTATGGCCGCTGATCACCAGCACGTCATCAAAATAACATGTTTCATAATCCGCGCGTGTCCAGAGCAATTCCGCCGGGGAATAGGAATCAAGACGGCGTTCCGGCCGGTATCCGCCCAGGCCGGCATGCACCAGCAGGTACTTCTGCCCGTTCACCTGCAGCTGCTCATACAGCTGGAATTCGCTGAGATAGTCCAGGATATCCTGCCGCTCCTCCTCATCAAGACGGGAAAACTCATCCAGCGTGGAAGTACTGCCGTTTTTCTGCCATACCAGGAGATTATCAATCATCTCCGCTTCAAGCGAGGCGATTGATTCATCCGTGATTTCCTTATTGAGAAAGCCGAGGCACTCCATGGCCATCAGTTCATGGTTGCCGGCCAGCGGGATCACATTCGGCATCAGCATCATCTGCTGCAGCACTTTGACAGGGTGCGGCCCGCGGTCAACCACATCACCGATCACATACAGTGTATCGGTGTCCTGCAATGAAATTTTATCAAGCAGTTCCATGAACAGGTCATATTCCCCATGGATATCCGCAATCGCATAGACCGCCATTCAAGCACCCTCCTGTAATAACCATCATGCCACAAACCGGCTGAGAATGAAAACAGAGATCGTGCGATCCCTGTTTCAGATCATGCTCAGATCCGGTGGCCGCCTCCGCCGCCGCTGCTGTGTGAACCGCCGCCGCTGTAACCGCCTCCGCCGCTGCTGTGCGAACTGCCGCCGCTGTAGCCGCCGGAACTGCCGGAACTGTACGAACTTGATTCCACCCGCCGGCTTTTTTTCTGTGAAATCATGACGGCTTCCCCGGTTGCTTTGATCTTTGACAAAGTGGTGGCCGCAAAGATCTCCTGCGGTTCTGCCTTCTCCTTTTTCCTGCTGTTCTTCAGGACCAGGAAATTCCCCAGCAGGGCCGCGATAAACGCAAAGATCGCGTTTGTGATATGCTTCATCGGCCGGGCTATTTTTCCGCCTTTCAGCAGCGTGTATTCCTGCCGGTAAACCGCCGCGGCACACTCATAATATCGGCCGGCCGCCCCATCGCGGTATACATTGTCCGTGATGGTGTTGGCATATCCTTTTGTAATCGTCTTATATACATCCCCATGGCTGTAGATCCAGATATTCCGGTTGCCGAGATCCACCACAAACATCGTACCGGAAGAATCCCCGAAAAGCAGATTATACCGTTCCCTGGCAAATGCGCCGGTCGGCACTTCGGCATTGGCACTGACAAAAGCCACATTGCCATACTCCGTAATCGGCATCATCTCCATCAGCAGCCTTTTTTCCTCAGCATCATTCAGCAGATCAAGACCATCATCCACGATAACCTGATAGCCGGTCTGGCTGTTTGTGTAGAGGACATCACCGGATGCCGTCACCGGCCGCATCATCAGCACTGCCGCCAGGAATACAACCACGATCAGAAGTCTATTCTTCCGCATTGTCAATCCCTCCCCGCCGGGCAAACAGTTCCGGCACAGCCCGGGTCGAAAGCAGATTGTAGCGGCGGATCAGCCCGAAACAGGTGATGATGACCCCGCCAAGGCATACCAGGCAGCCCAGGTAATACCACCAGTCATAAACCGGATCGCTGTACAGCACCCACAGGGCAACAACAATACCGGCAAAGCAGCTCAACGCTTCCGCCACATAGGTTCTGTCCTTCATATGCCGCACAAACGTCAGGGCGCGCAGCAGGTTCCAGAAAGCCGGCAGAAGCAGGAATGTACAGCCCAGCTGGGCTTTCTCAGCCGGCGGATAATCACCATAATCCAAGAACACCATCATCATAATCAGCACGATGAACAGGCCGGCAGCCACAGCGCCGAGTGCACTCAGATTGTACCGGCGTTTACGGATTTTCTCTGCCTTTTCCCCGCTGATCTCCCCGGGTCTTTCGTCAATGAAGTAACCACGGTCAAAAATATGATTTTCATGGTCATGCAGGTGCATGATCTCCCGCCGGTATATCCAGGAAACAATCCAGGCAATAAAGGCCGACAGGAACAGGGCCGTTGGGGCTGTCATGGACACAAACAAGGTCAGCGGACAGAAGAGTATGGCGGCACACAGAAGCGTAACCGCAAAAAACCGGCGGGCATCCACAGGCAGGTCGCTGGTAATCTTTCCGCTTTCCCCATTGACCACGGCATAGGCCACCCGGTCATTCTTCCGCCAGGTCAGAAACCAAACCGGCACCAGATACGGACCTGTCCGGCGGATCTCCGGCTTCAGCAGTTTCTGCAGTTTTTTCTCATTGTCCGGCAGGGATGGCGTAATATTCCTGTTTCTGTAAGCCCGCTTGATGCTTTCCTCACCCAGTTCGGCCGCATGCCTGAGAACATCATTTTCATATTTCTCCGGCGGCACATCGGCTGTATCAGCATAGAAGCCGGCCAGATAACCGGTATTGAATTCTTTGAAACTGCCGGCCTTGTACGGTGCAATTGTTTCGGCA
Organism: Solobacterium sp.; assembly: GCA_017433125.1. GTDB lineage: Bacteria > Bacillota_I > Bacilli_A > Erysipelotrichales > Erysipelotrichaceae > Bulleidia. The sequence goes on along the minus strand of JAFRHT010000122.1, from coordinate 5,187 downwards.
ATGGTGTCGTCAAAGCTGCTGGAGCCGTCATAGCACATGCTGTGCCAGGAACCTTTCAGATCTGCCTTCAGATCATATTTTTCGTTATATGTATAATCTCCCCGATTGTATGTGGCATATCCCTTTGCGGCCACCGGTCCCTCAGCAAAACCACCCTCATAATGCCAGTACGGGATATAGATACCACGGAACCGCTCCATGAACTGCGGATCCCGGAACTCCTTCGGCGCATAGAATGATTTTTTCAGAATGTCTTCGTATTGCCGGCGGCACTGATTCTTTGTCACCCGGAACGGGATGATCTTAGCCGGTCGCTGATATTCATTCAGTTTTTCTTCCAGAATCTGTTCCGAACCGCAGTAGCTGCAGAAAGCAACGGCGCTCTGATCCGGACTGACCAGCTGGGCTCCGCAGTTGCGGCACGTATAAATGGTCATGTCGTCTTCGGCATGCTGTTCGGCATCATTATTCAACCGGTAGTCTTCAACGGCTGTCTGGGAACCGCAGTGGCTGCATTTTAATTTCTGCGACTGAATGTCAAAATACATTTTTCCGGCGCAGCTGGGGCAGCTGAACATCTGTCATCACCTCACTGATCTGATTTCATTTTATCATTATTTACCGATATGCCGGACGGAACGAAAAAAAGGCACACTTCCGTGTGCTCATTTAAGCAATGGTGCGGATGACAGGAATCGAACCTGCATGGGTCTCCCCACATGAACCTGAATCATGCGCGTCTGCCTGTTCCGCCACATCCGCATTGCTTAGTTATAATACAAAACCGTACGCTAAATGTCCAGCATTATTTTTGTTTTTTTCCAAAAAAGTCTGAACTCAGTTTCATGACCCCGTCATAAATCCGGCTGAGAGACGCCACAATGACCGGCACGCCGATCAGCGCCGGTATCAGGATCAGGCCGTCCCGCCAGACCAGATGGACTTCCAGAATGCTGTCCAGCCGCAATAAGGACAGGAAAAGCATCATGCTCATGGTCCCAAGCACACCGGCCCTGACTTTCGTCAGCGGGTGGTATACCCGGTACAGCGTATAGATATACACATAGGCCGTCAGGATGATCAGGACCGCACTATATCGGGCCTGCGGTATGGCAAACACCTGCTGCAGGTAATCACAGATCAGGGTCAGCACCAGCACAGCCATGGCCGAGGGCACCGCTGCCCGGAAAGCCCGGCGGAAGAACCGGCCCCGGAGCCGCTCAAAACTGCTTTCAAACTGCAGCAGGAACGTCGGTATGCCGACGCCGAACGCGCTGATGATGGTCAGCTGCACCGGCAGAAACGGATAATCCTTCTGCATCAGGATCACATACAGTGACAGCAGCAGCGAGAAGAACGTTTTGACCAGATACATGGAGGAAGAGCGGCCGATATTGTTGATGACCCGTCTGCCTTCATTGACAATCCTCGGCATCACCGCAAAATCACTGTCCAGCAGAACAATGTTGGCGCTGTTCTTGGCGGCAGAGGATCCGGCTGCCATGGCTATCCCGACATCAGCACATTTCAGGGCCGGCACATCGTTGACCCCGTCTCCGACCATGGCAACGGTATGACCGGCAGCCTGCAGGGCCTGGATCATGGCTTTTTTCTGTTCCGGCAGAACCCGTCCGAACACCGCGCAGCTCTCCGCCAGACCGGCCGGATCCCGGTAGCGGTTCTCCCGCATGTCAGCGTAGCGGTCCGCGTGTTCCACCCCGGCTTCCGCAGCCAGGGCCGAAACCGTCCGGGGGTCATCACCGGAAATGACTTTCAGGGTGATATCCTGGTTTTTGAAGTATGTAAGAATTTCCTTCACGTTCTCGCGCAGGACATCCTTGATGGCAATCAGGGCCGCCGGTTCCAGATCTGCCGGCAGGCCGGGTGAACATTCAGTTGCCGGGGAATGGGCCAGCAGCAGTACCCGGCAGCCGGTTTCTGAAAGCTCCTGCTGCAGCCCTGCAAAAGAAGATCTGCCTTCCGGAAACAGAAAGTCCGGGGCGCCGAGATAGAATGTCCCCTCTTCCCCGAAAGTGACCGCAGCATATTTGCGCTCGGATGAGAACGGCAGGATATCGGTTGCTTCATAGATATCATTTTTCGCAAAGCAGGCACCCAGGGCCCGGTCAGTCATATTGCCGTCCGCGAACACTCTGACATAGCTGCCCATGATCTCCCTGATGCGGTTTTCCGGGATTTCCTCCAACGGAACAATGGATTCCACTTTCATACGGCCTTCGGTCAGCGTTCCGGTCTTGTCGAGGCAGATGGTATCCACCCGGGCCAGCGACTCGATGCTGTAAAGATCCTGGACCAGGGCGCGGGCCCGGCTCAGCCGCACAGCACTGACAGCAAGGGCGATGCTGGTCAGTACAACCAGGCCTTCGGGGATCATGCCTACTACAGCAGAAACGGTCTTGATTGTCGCTTCCTGCCAGGAGAGGCCGATTGTTTTATACTGCATCAGGAACAGCAGGATGCCGACCGGGACAATCAGCCGGGCGACAACCCGGATCAGTTTTTCCATGTCCTGTCGCAGGGTCGAGACCGCCGGATGATATTTCCGGGCATCTGCCATGATGGTTTCCGAGACACAGGCAGTACCTACTGCCGTGAGGTCCGCCTCACCGGTGCCGGAAGTAATATCCGTCCCGCCGTAGATTTTATCCCCGGCCCGCTTGAAAATCGTATTGGACTCCCCTGTCAGCATGCTTTCATTGACTTCCAGATAGCCGTCCGTCATCACCCCGTCAGCCGGAATCTGCTGGCCGGAACGCAGGCGGACATGATCACCCAGCACCAGCGCATCCGTCGGCACGGCTGTCCATTGGTCATCCCGGCACACCTCGATATTCTCACGAACCAGCAGGGACAGCCTGTCCAGGATCCGCTTGGCCCGGATCTCCTGGGTGATGCCGATACAGGCATTGGTGATGATCGTCATGAAAAACAGGCCGTTCTTGTATTCTCCGGTCAGCAGCACCAGGACAAACAGAACCGTATTGACAAGATTAAAATAGGTCAGTGTATTGGCCTGAATGATCTCCCCGACAGACCGTGTTGTCCGTTCGGGATACACATTCCCCTGACCTTCCCGGTGACGCTTTTCTGCTTCCGTGCTGCTGAGTCCGGTCACAATATCTCCTTATTTCAAAATCATCTGCCGCAGCAGATCCCTCGCCTGTTCTGCCTGCGCATCACTCCAGACAACCGCATCAGAGGCGGCGGTCCAGGCAGCTGTCGTTACGGCAAACTGTAAAGCCTGCGCCGGTGCCAGACCGGCACTGCGGGCGGCGGTAAAAGCGGCCGCCTGAATATTGCCGAGGCCGCTGAGATCACGGCAGGCCGGCATCTGCGTCCCGGCTGTCAGTTCCTGTTGCTCATCCACATACAGGGCATAGCCATCCTTGAGCCAGATCACCACCGGCGCGTGTGTCCTGGCATGCAGGCTGCGGGCGGCTTTGACCAGGTCGATATTCTGCCGGCCGTTCAGGATCCAGGCTTCTTCTTCACTCAGATAAAGCATGATGCCCAGCTGGTACAGCTGTTCCAGCACGGACTTGTCAAGCAGCACACCCCTGCCGTCCGGACAGAAAACCAGCTGCCCGCCGAAGCCTTTCAGCAGGTGCAGCAGATCACTGCTTTCATTCAACGCCGGTTCCATGCCGGAAAACAGAATCGTACCGGTGTCCTGCAGTTCTTCCGGTGTAATTTCCGCCGCGTGAAATTCATATTCGCTGCCCGGTACAGCCATCGGTACGGCATAGCCCTTTTCATCCACAAGCGTATACGTGCTGCCCTGGATGCCGGTCCGCCGCGGAACAGCCAGACCCGCTTTGCGCAAAGCCTCCCGGACCAGGTCACCGTATACCCCTTCCCCGGTGCCGGTCTTGAGTATAAACGGCATCCGGAGGGCCGCAAAGACCTGTGACGTCTGCCAGCCGAAACCGCTGATGCGGCTGAACGACTGCAGGGGATGAAACTCTTCTTCCGCTTTGGGCATTTCCTTCACCCGTGAAACCAGCTCGACGGTGACTGCCCCGATAATCACGACATGTTTCATGGGTACATTATATTCAGTTTTGATTAAGAATATCCACCCTCTGCGCCGGCAGATATATCATCCTGTCAAGGAGCATCTCTGTCGTGTGACCCGGTAAGCTCTGCTATACTGCAGGCAGAGGAGGATTTCCGATTATGAGCAAAGTTCTGGATATCATCAACACCCGCAGTTCCATCCGCAAATATACCGATCAGCCGGTCCCGGAGGATATCTGCAGATGCCTCGTCGAAGCCGGCCTGAAAGCCCCGACCGCTGCCAACAAGCGTGAAATTCACATCTCTGTTGTCGGCAAGGATCATCCGGTACAGGCTGAAATCCAGAAAGACCTGAATCCGGATGCCAAAACCAATTTCTTTTATGACGCTCCGGTCACCCTGTATCTTTCTGCCGATGAAAGCTTCAGATGGAGCGCGCTGGACGCCGGCATCGCAGTTGAAAACATCCATCTGCTGGCCGCTGATCTTGGCCTCGGCAGTGTCATTATCGGCATTGTGGACGGCGTTTTGAACGGTGAAAAAAAGGCCGAATACGCGGCCAAGCTCGGCTTCCCGGAAGGTTACAAATATGAAATCGCCATTGCATTCGGATATCCGGACACCACGAAAGAACCGCATGCGATCGATTTCGATAAAGACGTTACAATTCTGTAAACAACCGCTGCCGATCAGAAACAGGTCTCTTCCGTGAAAAGACCTGTTTTTTCTAAAGAAAGCATGAAAAAACCCGGACGGATCCGGGTTATTTTCAGTGGTGGTCCCAGGCAGAATTGAACTGCCGACACCGGCATTTTCAGTGCCGTGCTCTACCTACTGAGCTACAGGACCATGGTTGCGAGGGAAGGATTTGAACCAACGACCTCCGGGTTATGGGCCCGACGAGCTACCAGGCTGCTCTACCTCGCGATATGTAACATGGCCGGAATGGCTTTTAATAATATGGCGGAGGAACAGGGATTCGAACCCTGGCGCCACTTTCATGACCTTCCGGTTTTCAAGACCGGTCCCTTCAACCACTTGGGTATTCCTCCAATTCAAGTGGACCCTGAAGGACTCGAACCTTCGACATGTCGGTTATGGGCCGACCGCTCTGACCGACTGAGCTAAGGGTCCGATTCGGCATGTCTT
>JAFRHT010000121.1 GCA_017433125.1 Solobacterium sp. | reverse complement strand
GCAAGGTTTCGCTCCCTGGCTATTCTTTCCGGGCTCTTATGCCCTATCTTCCACTCGTTGTAGATTTCTATCTTATCTTCATAACTAAGTTTCATAAAAATACTCCCCAAAAGTTTTGTTCAACTTTTGGGGAGCACTTCAAGAATCAGACTTTTATTTGTGCCATGACTGCCGCCACATCATCCCGGATGATCAGGTCCGCCCGCTCATCCGCCGGGGTTGGTTCCCGGTTGATCACCACCAGGCTGCGGCCATGGAAGTCATCGAGGAAGGATGCGGCCGGTTCCACGGAAAGACTGGTGCCGGCTACGATCAGTGTATCGGCGTTGGATATCTCCCGCCTGGCCCCGATCATCGTATATCTGTCCGGGGCTTCCCCATACAGCACGACATAAGGTTTGATGATCCCGCCGCATTTTTCACACCGCGGAATCCCGGTGGAATTCATGATTGTTTCCAGCGGATAGGATGTATCACATTCCAGACAGTAGTTTTCGTGCACACTGCCGTGGATCTCGTACACCCGACGGTTGCCGGCCATGCGGTGCAGGCCGTCGATGTTCTGGGTCACGATGCCCCGCAGTTTATCTGCCTTTTCCAGTTCATATAACTTGCGGTGGGCGGCGTTGGGCTGCGCTTCCGGATAGACCATGTATTTCCGGTAGAAGTCGTAGAACTCCTTCATATGCACCAGATAGTAGATATTGCTGAGAATCTCCTCCGGTGACAGCCCGCCGTATTCTTTCGTATAAAGCCCGTCAGCCGAGCGGAAATCAGGAATCCCGCTGGCCGTAGATACCCCGGCCCCGCCGAAGAAAACAAGACGCAGGGAACGGTCTATGATCTTCTGCAGCGCCTCGATTTCCCTGTTCATCTTTCCTCCCGATTACAGCCAGCGCTTCCGGCGGAACCAGAACAGGCTGATGACCACAATCACAACACTGACAATGATGACAACCGGATAGCCCCACGGGGAATACAGTTCCGGCATATTGACGAAATTCATGCCGTACCACCCGACGATCAGCGTCAGCGGCATGAAGATGGTCGTAATAACGGTAAGCAGCGTCATGATATGGTTCTGCCGGATACCCAGCTGTTCCGACACCAGATCCCGGAGCTGAACGATATATTCCCGCAGTTCCGTCACCGAATCCTGCAGGCGTGCTGTCCGTTCCCCGAATAGCCGGAAAAAGCGCAGGTTCTCGTCTGAAAAATATTCGTTTTCGTTTTCTTCCAGTTCCTTGGCCAGATCCATCAGATGCATGTAGTGAGTATGCATCTCAAGCAGTCCAGACCGGATCGTATTAAAACGCGGCGGGTATTCTTCGATCTCCCCGTTCATGATCCGTTCTTCGATCTTTTCCAGTTCATTTTCCAGACCATTCAGATAATCCAGGTCCGGGGCAATGGTCTCTTCCAGGAAATCGTAAATAAACCGCTCCAGGGAAGGAAACCGCCACCTGCGGCTTTCCTGGATCCGGTTCAGGATATTCAGCGTATAATCATCATTATCGATAAATACGATGCCGTGCCCGTCCAGGGCAAAGGCCAGATGCCGGTTTACGGGAAGCCGGTTGGGCATCCGGGGGATGTCAATACTCCCTGTCAGGCAGTCATAGTTGACAACCACCTTCGTATTCAGCGTCCGGCTGAAATCCTGTTCGATATCGATTTCCATGCCGAAAATATCCCTGACCTGCCGGTATTCTTCCACATTCAGCAGCGCTACATACGGGTACTTCCTGTCCTGTACGGCACTTTCATCACTTTCGGTCAATACATCCTTGATCTGATAATAGTTCATCTTGTTTACCTGCCTGCATCTATTATGGCATACCGGGCCGGACAATTCACCCGGACATCAAAAAAGCCCTCCGGATTTGAGGACTGAATCTTCTATGGTGGAGCTTAGGAGGATCGAACTCCTGACCCCCTGCTTGCAAAGCAGGTGCTCTCCCAGCTGAGCTAAAACCCCGTGTATATCAATCCGATGAAGAAGATGGTGGGCCTGAATGGACTTGAACCAACGACCTCACCCTTATCAGGGGTGCGCTCTAACCACCTGAGCTACAGGCCCATCTTCCATCGAATGCCTAATCAATATACCAAACCAAAAATACAAAGTCAATAACTTTTTTCAGCAATTTCCATGAATTTATGATAGAGTGTTCTGGCGAGAGGATTACATATATATGAACGGATTTCTTGAATGGTTTATGAATACAATCGGCAGGTATATTTCTTCCGAACTGTCGGTTTTTCTTGTAAGCATGCTGCCGCTGATTGAGGAAAGAGGCGGACTGGTGCTGGCACGGCTGCTGCAGATCCCGATGTGGAGGGCAGTTGTGATCTGTGTCATCGGCAACATTATTCCGATCCCGTTCATTCTGCTCCTGATCAAAAAGATCATCCACTGGATGTCGGATCATCATATGTCCAGGATTGCCGAATGGCTGACTGACAAAGCGGTTAAGAATAAACCGAAGATTGACAAATACGGCTTCTGGGGTCTGACGCTGTTCGTCGGCATTCCGCTGCCGGGCACCGGTGCCTGGACCGGCAGCCTGGTTGCCGCAGTATTCGATATGGACCTGAAGAAAGCCTCCATATCCATCCTGATCGGTGTCTTCCTGGCCGCGGTGATCATGACCACCTTCTCCTACGGCCTGCTCGGCATTGCCTTATAGAAGCGGAAGCTTCTTTTTTTATTGTACCTGTTCAACCACAAAGTCATACCCGTCGGCAATTGTACCATGCCCGGTCAGCGGTCCGGTGTGCAGGACAGCATCCGGTGTTCCGGACGTCTGTTCTTCCGTCATGACCGGCGCTTCAGTTTCTTCGGCCGCACGGACGGGCAGGACAGCTTCAGCCGTATTACCGGCCCGGTCTTTCACCCTGAACACGATTTCCTGCTTCTCCGCGTCATAGGAACAGGCCGTCTGCCGCAGAAGGTCTCCATCCACGTTGTCACTGACTTCTGCCAGGTACTGCCGGCATTCAGGCTCTCCTGATACCGCCATGACCGCCTGCTCCGCGTTCAGGACAATTGACGGTGCGGCTTCATCCGCCACCCGAATGCGCAGATACGCATGTACAGACGGATCTTTGCGCAGGACATACTCAGCCAGATAATTTCCGGGTTCATACGCTTCAAACGCTTCCGGCAGCTGCACCGCGGAAAGGTCTTCCGGCTGACGGATATAATCTTCCGGACGGAATGACTGCCCGCAGGCCAGCGTGATCTCTGCCGCCCGCAGTTCCAGCAGGACCGGTTTTTCCCTCTTCGTGCCATGGACCAGCACCAGGCCGCAGCCGGCTGCCAGAAGCCCGAAAGCACAGATGCCGAGGCGCCGCCACGGCACGGGCCGCCGGTAATGATCAATCGGCTGGCCGGCAGAAGCCCGGTAGCGGATATCCTCCATGTCCCGGGCACGAACCCACGGGTGCATCATCACCGCCAGGATGTGCGGGTCTGTGTCTTCCTCCATGGCCAGGCGCAGCTGCTCCATCTGCCTGTAGTTGTAGTGATAATCCGCAAGCTGCCTGATCTGTTCATCTTCCAGGCCATGCAGCCTGGCCAGTTCAACCTGCTGCTTCTGCAGAAATGTCAGTTCGTGTTTCATCGCCGTGATCCCCCCTGCCAATGTTATTCGCATGTACAGGGCAGATTGCCGGTTTCCTGGCATAAAAAAACATCCCGATTGCTCGGAATGCTTTTTTCACCAGCTGATTAACGCTTGGAATACTGCGGTGCCCGGCGGGCGCCCTTGAGACCGTACTTCTTCCGTTCCTTTTCACGGGAATCACGGGTCAGATATCCGGCCTTCTTCAGGACCGGCCGATAGTCTGCGCTTGCTTCAAGCAGAGCGCGGGCAATGCCGTGCCGCATGGCACCGGCCTGACCGGTATAGCCGCCGCCTGCGACATTGATCTTGATGTCGAACTGACCGGCTGTTTCTGTCAGAACCAGCGGGGAGTTGACAATCATACGCAGAGTGGCCTGCGGAAGGTATTCTTCCAGAGACTTGCCGTTGACTGTGATGACGCCGGTACCCGGAGTCAGGAAGACACGGGCAGTGGACTTCTTGCGGCGTCCTGTACCATTATAGGTTACTGTTGCTTTCTTCTTAGTTGCCATATGTCTTTACTCTCCTAGTCCTTGATCTTCAGCTCAACAGGCTTCTGAGCTGCATGCGGGTGTTCTGCACCTTCGTAAACGAACAGGTGCCGGCGCTGGGCATCACCCAGCTTGTTGTGCGGAAGCATGCCTTTGATGGCCTTTTCAACCCATTCCACAGTGTACTTCTGACGCATTTCCTTGGTGGAACGTACGCGGAGTCCGCCTGGATACATGGAATGGCTGAAGTAGAACTTCTTCTCATCCTGGTCACCGGTGATCTGCACCTTGTCGGCATTGATGACGATGACATAGTCGCCGCAGTCTACGTGCGGTGTGTAGCTTGGCTTGTGCTTGCCTCTCAGGACCGTGGCGACCTGGGATGCGAGCCGGCCCAGTGTGCAGCCTTCCGCATCAACGATATACCACTGATGCACGACTTCGCTGGGCTTGATCATTGTTGTCTGACGCATTTTTACAATCCTCCATATGTAGTTTCCGGGGCTACATTTGGCATAGATAGCCGTCTATCATTCTATTGTTCTTTGCCCTTCAAGTCAACAGATTTTTTTCTCTATTTCAGTGAAAAAAGGGCATATTTCAGCCCTTTCGGAATTGTCTGTCTGCCCGGGTTACTTGGCGAATTTGACAGCGCCGCCGATGACGGTCATCCGGCAGTCCATAACGGCCTGCATGTCGTCAATCGGGTTGCCGCCGTAGACGGTGAAGTTGGCCTTCTTGCCGACTTCGATGGTGCCGTGGTCTGCCGCCACTTCGCACAGTTCCGCCGCGTTGATTGTCCCGGTTCGGATGCAGTCCCACGGTTCCATGCCGGCTTCCTTCATCAGAATCATTTCGTAAGCGGTCATGTCGTGGGGGTTGAACGGTGTGCCGGCATCGGTGCCCAGCGCGATCTTGACGCCTGCCTTGTAGGCATTGTAGAAGGTCTTCTTATGTGCTTCGAAAGCCCCGCGGACCTTGCGGATGACAAAGTCGGAAACCTTGTCCGGGTTGACGTAAATCCAGTACATGGCAGCCAGGGTCGGAACATAGACGGTGCCGTGCTCCTTCATCCAGTCGAAGCACCAGTCATCCATGTAGAAGCCGTGCTCGATGGAGTCAACACCGGCCCGCAGCGCGTTCTTGATGCCGATCATGCCCTGGGCATGTGTTGCCGCCTTGGCGTTGACCTTGTGGGCTTCTTCGATCGCGGCGCGCAGTTCGTCTTCGGTGAGCTGGGGGGAACCCGGTTCAACACCCTTGGTCATAACACCGCCGGTGGCCATGACCTTGATCCAGTCTGCGCCGGCCCTGAGCTGTTCACGGGCTGCCTTTCTGGCATCATCCGGTCCGTCTGCTTCACGGCCGCCGGTCCAGCCGTGTCCGCCGGTCATACAGATGCACTTGCCGGAGACGACCATTTCCGGACCGTCAACCTGGCCTGCCTTGACCGCGTCACGCAGGTCAATATCAATAAAGTTGGAGCCGCCTACGTCTCTGACATAGGTAACACCGGAACGCAGATACTTCTGCAGATTTTCAATACCCTCGATAGTAGCGGCAGTGATCAGCGGCCGGCCGTCGGCAGCCTTGCCTGTATCCAGAACTGTATGGACATGGCAGTTGAACAGACCCGGGCTGACATAATTACCCTTGAAATCGACAACCTCTGCCCCTTCCGGAATCTCGATGTCGCCGATCTCCTTGATGATGCCGTCTTCTGTGAGAATCGATGCTTCAACAATCTTGCTGTTGATGACATCCATGATCTTGCCGTTGATGAATACCTTGACTGACATATGCTTTTCCTCCTGAAATTGAAATACCACGTTATTCTAGCAAGATTCGAAAGCGTCATCAAACAGACGGGATTCCACTTTAAAGAAACTTTTTCATATTATATGACATTATAAATTGACTTTTTGTACGTTCTTTTATACATTGTACATAAATCATGAAAAAACAGGTGTTTTCTTTATTAATTTGTCAATTCATATGAAACACCGGGAGGTATTATGAATCAGGAAATCAATGCCTATGTCGGCAGCCGGATCCGGTCGGTCCGCCGGAGCAAGAACATGAGCATCCAGCAGCTCGCTGATGCCATATCCAAGTCAAAAGCCTGCGTATCCAAATACGAAAAAGGTGAGATCACCATCGATATTCCAACCCTCTTTGAAATTTCCGATGTGCTGGAAGTGCCGGCTGAACGGCTGATTGATTACCGCCGCAGCAAAGAACCGGAACCGGCCGGCAGCCTGCGCGGCACCAGCCCGTTCTTTAAGGCCAGAAAACTGTACTTCTATTACATTGACGGCCGCTTCGCGGACATCAAGGACGGCATCATCAATATAGACAATGAATCCGGCAAGGCAGTCTGTCCCGCTGACTTCACGATTTTCATCAAGACCAGCCGCGGCTTCACCTCGGAAATCTACTACACCGGCACGGTTACCTACAGCGATATGCTGATCCGCTTCTCCATGCAGAACCAGTACAATGCCCTGGAAGAAGACCTGCTGTACATCTTCAACCCGCTCGAGTACCGCAACGGCACGCATGGCCTGCTGTGCGGCATCTCCTCCACTGACCTGGTGCCCTGTGCCTTCAAATGCATCGTCAGCCCCACCCCGCTGCCGCATGATGAACAGCTGAAGGAACGCCTGACTTTCTCCAAGAAAGAAATTGCCCAGATGAAAAAAATGAACATGCTGACGATCACGAATGAATTCTGATCAGGCATGTTCTCTGACAGTTATCTGTACATTCAGCTGCGGTTCATAGGACTGCAGCACCGGCAGAAGTTCCTGTGCCGCCGGCAACGCTTCCCCATGCACCGTCCACACAGCCGTGTCGTCCCGCCTCTGCAGCACACCCAGCACCTGCTGGGTTTTTTTCTGAACGAATGCGTAATTGTCCGCTGCCGCCGAAAGGTAATCCGGGGCAATGACATCCTCCGGCAGAATCTGCCGCAGCATGACCTCATGGTTTTCCGCCAGCACCTCGAAGTAACTGACATGCATCAGGGTGAGCCCTTCCGGATGGGCATTCTTGCGGACAGCCGTCTTCGAAGGATGTTCCAGCATATATCGAATATGTTCGGGTTCGATCCGGCCCCGGCCGACTTCCAGCAGTGCCCCTGTCATCATCCGCACCATATAGCGCAGAAACCCGCGGCCCCGGTACGAGATGGTCAGCATATCATTTTCCATCCGGAAGTCCACTGCTTCCAGGGTCCGGACCTGGTCCGGCGTCTCGCTGAGCGGATTCGAGCAGAACGAAGTGAAATCATGGGTACCCACCAGCAGTCCGGCTGCCTGCTTCATCTTCTCCAGGTCTACCCGGTACGGGCACTGATAGGCACTGGTGCGTGTGAAGACATCGAATTCCCCGAAATGGATCCGATAGTCATACTGCTTGGAAAGAACGGAAAACCGCGCATGAAAACGGCGGTCTTTCTTCTCAACCTTCATGATATGGATATCATCCGGCAGGAGTGCGTTGATTGCTCCCTGCCATTTTCTTTCACTCATTTCGCGGTCACTGTCAAAGTGGAATACCTGACCGCGGGCATTCACCCCGGCATCAGTCCGCCCGGACGCCACCGCAGAGGTCTTTACCCCGGTAAGGCGGTAAAGGGCCTTTTCAATCTGTTCCTGAATACTGGTATCCCGTGTCTGTGACTGCCAGCCTTCATAAGCCGAGCCATCATAGGCAACCGTACATTTCCAGCGGCTCATGACATCCTCGAAAGCCAGATCATCCCGGCCAGCATCGCCGTGCAGCACACCAGCAGTGTATAGTCCCGCCCGGCCATTTTGAGCACCTTGTAGCGGGTCCGCTTTTCACCCGGCGCATAACCTCTGGCTTCCATGGCATTGGCCAGGTCTTCCGCCCGCTGGAACGCTGATACAAACAGCGGCACAATCAGGGAAAGGATCGCCATGATCCGCTCCTGCATCTTCCCTTCCTTCATATCCACACCGCGGCTTTCCTGCGCCTTGATGATGCGCTGTGTCTCTTCGATCAGATCAGGGATAAAGCGCAGGGCAATGCTGATCAGCATCGCGATTTCGTGGGCCGGCACATGAATCTTTTCAAACGGCTTGAGCAGGTCCTCAATGCCCAGGGTCATATCCAGCGGCTTGGTTGTGGCCGTCAGGCAGGTGGTGATCATGATCATCAGCAGCAGTCTGACAACAATATACAGGGTCTGGAATATGGCATCCCTGTAGATAATTACCGGACCGATGACAAACAGCGGCTCCCCGGTATGAATAACCAGGCAGTTGATGATAAACAGGAAGATCATCATAATCATCATCGGCCGCATGGACTTGAGTATAAACCCGAACTGCAGCCTGGCCAGCAGGATTGTCCCGGCAGCACACACGAAAATGATTCCGTAGCCGATCCATCCGGACGGAATGAAAATCGCTATGAGCATCAGCAGCATCCCCATGATCTTGGCCCGGGGATCCATGCGGTGAATCGGTGAGTCAAGCGGCAGATACCGGCCCAGTGTAAAATTACCCATGGTGCTTCACCTGCCTTGCCAGTTCCTTTGCCAGCCCGTTCACATCACTGATCTCATCGCTGACCGTAAAGCCGTTCTCCCTGAGCATGTCCTTCATGCGGATCAGGGCCGGCGGCAGAATATTCATCTCCCGGCAGAGCGAGGAATCATGGAAGAATGTCTGCACATCCGTCCGCAGCTTTGGCTTTCCCTGCTCCATGACGACAACCTCGTCACAGTACCGGTACACCTGTTCCATATCGTGAGTGACAATCAGGATCGTCTTTCCCGACTCCCGGTTCAGCCGGTGGAACAGGTTCATCATCTGTTCGGTGCCCTGCGGATCCAGGCCGGCGGTCGGCTCATCCAGCACCAGCACGGCAGGATCCATGGCCAGAATTCCGGCAATGGCTACCCGGCGCTTCTGGCCGCCGGACAGTTCCAGCGGGGAGCGCTCCTCAAACTCCTTGCCCAGGCCGACCATGTTCATGGCCGTACGGGCTTTCTTCGCGGCGTCTTCTTCGCTGACCCCGAAGTTCTTCGGGCCGAACGCGATATCCTTCAGCACGGTTTCCTCAAACAGCTGGTATTCCGGAAACTGGAAAACCAGGCCTACCCGGCCGCGCAGACTCTTCAGCTGTTTCGGCTGTGTGCCCGCTTCGATGGTCCGGTCCAGAATCAGCACCTTGCCGGCCGACGGCAGCAGCAGGGCGTTGAGATGCTGCACAAGCGTGCTCTTGCCGGAACCGGTCTGGCCGATAATGGCGGTGATTTTTCCTTCCGCCAGTTCCAGGCTGACATCTTCCAGGGCCACGTGCCGGTATGGCGTTCCGTCATTGTATATATGGCTTACATGTTCGAATGCAATCGGCACAGTTCCTTCACCAGTCCTTCCATCGTCAGTTCCTTGTTCACGCTGACGCCGCGTTTGTTCAGCTCATCCGCCAGTTTCAGACTGAACGGTATGTCGAGGCGGATTTTCTTCAGCATCTTTTCCTGGCTGAAGACTTCAGCCGGGGTGCCGGTCAGGGCTACTTTGCCCTCTGCCAGCACCAGCACGCTGTCACTGGAGGTAACCTCATCAATATCATGGGTAATCGAGAGAATGGTCAGGCCGCTTTTGCGGTGCAGATCCATGATGACTCTTTTGATTTCATCCTTGCCCTGCGGATCCAGCATGGAGGTCGCTTCGTCAAAGATCAGGATTTTCGGGGCCATGGCCAGGACGCCGGCAATGGCAACCCGCTGTTTCTGGCCGCCCGACAGATGCGTCGGTTCCTTGTCCAGGAATTCACTCATGCCTACCCGGCTTGAAAACTCGCTGATAATGTCATCCATCTGTTCCTGCGGTACACAGTGGTTCTCCAGTCCGAAGGCAATATCATCACGGACCGTGGAACCGATAAACTGATTATCCGGATTCTGGAAGACGATCCCGATCCGGCTGCGCAGCTGGTGGAGATTCTTCTGATTCAGTTCAAGACCGTCAATGACAATCGACCCGCTCTTTTTCTCCAGCAGGCCGGCCAGCAGCTTGGCCACGGTGCTCTTGCCGGAACCGTTGTGTCCGATGATGGTCACATACTGTCCCTCCGGCACAGAAAAAGAGACGTGATCAACTGCCAGAGTGTCTCCTTCGTATGCAAAACAGAGGTCTTTAACTTCAATCAATGCCATGTCCGTTTTCCTCAACGCTTGACATTATATAACAAATAAGTCCGATTGCCGAAAAAAAAGCCTGATCATATAAGATCAGGCGTGTTTCCTCAGTCGATGCGGTATCCTTCGTAAGTTCCGTTCAGGCAGGCGACCTGGTTGGCCACATTGTAGATATCACTCAGAATACTGCCGTTCTCGGTGAACATCTTCTTTGTAATGATGCATTCAGCAGCGCCGATCACGTCACAGCTGTAGCCGTTTTCCTCGGCAATCCCGCCGAATTCCTTCATGACATCCTCGGCGGCGAACTTTGCCTTATGGGAGATCGTAATCAGGGTATCTTCCGGATATTCCCGGTTGAAGACATCATTGCGGCCGAACTGCTCAGAGATGAATTCCGGCTTCAGATACGGATACAGCGCTGCGATTTCCTTGATCTCCGGGGCAACTTCCTCAGCCTTCGGGAGTTCTTCCTCATCCTCGCTGTCATCCGGTGTTTCTTCTGAAATGGAGATGAAATTGATTTCTTCGTCCTCTTCTTCAGCCTTTTTCAGGGTGTCATTCAGCAGGCTTCTGACTACGATGGCCGTGGCCACGGCACCGGCTGTCACTAGGGACGCGATAATTGTTTTACGTAACATATGCTATGATCCTCACTTCCTATTGAATTCTATCATGATTGCCGCGAAAAAAGTATAGCCTGTACAATCAGTCTGCGACTACTGCGGCGAACAGTTCCGGATCATCAGCCTTCCCGATCAGCGCCAGCAGGTCATCCAGCGGCAGGCGCGCCGTAACAAACGCATCTGTTCCGGCCGTTTCCGCCCTGACGCCGGCAAAGACTTCCGGCCGGGCAGTCCGGACATAGAATCTCTTTTCAACTTTGGCATTATCCACTTCTGCCGCAGCCGCTTCACAGGCAGTCAGTTCTTCGCCCTTGGCAATGGTGAGCATATCCTGCACCATGGCATGGCCGGTCGGCAGTCTGCCGGCACCCTGGCCGATGTAAGTGCTCGGGCCGAGGGTTGTGCTGACAGCCTCCACCCCGTTGAAATTCTTGCCGATGCGGGCAAGTACATCCGAAGCCGGCAGGAACTGCGGCATGACATACAGGGACAGCCGGCTGTCGTTCTTCTCACCGGCCGCAATCAGCTTGACGATTCTGCCGTGCTCCCTGCCCCAGGCGATATCGGCCGCGCTGATATGGCGGATGCCCAGGGCCGGCACTGTTTCCGGCAGGACGGCGGCATCAAAGGCCGCAATGGCCGACAGCACCGCTTTGTAGCGGACATCATAGCCGTCGATGTCATCTGTCGGATCCGCTTCGGCATACCCGAGTTCCTGGGCTTTCTTCAGCATCTCCCCGAAGTCCAGGCCGGCATCCGTCATCGCCGACAGGATGTAGTTGGTCGTGCCGTTCAGGATGCCGCGGAATGACTGCACATCGTCGATCCGCCGCAGCCGCCGCAGGGCCGCCATCCAGGGGATGCCGCCGCCGGCAGTCGCCTCAAACAGCAGCCGGACACCCTTTTCCTTCGCCAGGCCGGCCAGTTCAGTGTAGTGTTCTGCCAGCATCTTCTTGTTGGCTGTCACGACATGCCGGCCCGCTTCCAGTGCCCTGCGCACATAGGTATGCGCCGGTTCCAGGCCGCCCATGCACTCCGCCACTAGTTCGGCATCGCACGCTTCGATATCCCGGTAATCAAGTGTAATGCGGGGATCCCCGGCCGGTGTTCGCTTCAGAATCCGGACAATCTCCAGCCCGGCAGTATCCTTGTCCTTGCCCTGATCGATGATCTCGGCAACGCCCTTGCCGACCGTTCCGAAACCCAGTAATGCTACCTTCATGATTTTTTCTCCTTCATTGCTGTATCTTAATCAAAGACAGTTGTCTTCGCTCTGCAGACATAGTATCATTGTTACATCGGCCTTTACAGGAGGAGTGACAATGAAATTCTACAGTACCCGTAATAAAGATATCACTATATCTGCCGGTCAGGCAATGATCCGCGGCCTGGCAGAAGACGGCGGTCTTTTCGTACCTGATAACCTGGATGTGCACATCCCGGAACCGGATTATAAAAACGTTTCCTATCAGGATCTGGCCTTTGCCGTCATGCGTCCGTTCCTCGAAGATTTCACCGATGAGGAACTGCAGGCGTGTATCCGGCTGGCCTATGATGACAAATATGATACCGCTGACATTGCCCCGCTCCGCAGGCTCAGTGACAGCTGGCTGCTGGAGCTCTGGCATGGCCCGACCGCCGCTTTCAAGGATCTGGCCCTGACCATCATGCCGCACATGCTCACTACAGCCTATGCGAAAGAAGGCCGGGACGACACGGTAGCCATCCTGACCGCGACCAGCGGGGATACCGGCAAGGCAGCCCTGGCCGGGTTTGCGGATGTGCCGAACACAGCCATTACCGTCTTCTTCCCGGAAGACGGTGTCTCGCCGGTCCAGAAGCGGCAGATGCAGACCAGCCGCGGCAATAATGTTTCAGTGATTGCGGTCCGCGGCAATTTCGATGACTGCCAGCGCATGGTCAAGGAATGCACCACCGATCCGGAAGTGCGCGCCGCCGGAAAACATGTGACGATTTCCAGCGCCAATTCGATCAATATCGGCCGGCTGCTGCCGCAGATGGTCTACTACTATGCCGCCTATGCAGCCCTGGTCAAAACAGGTGCCATTCATGCCGGTGAGGAAGTCAGCTTTGCTGTTCCGACCGGCAACTTCGGGGATATCCTGGCCGGTTATATGGCCAGACGGAGCGGCCTGCCCATCCGGCATCTGCTCTGTGCTTCGAATGAAAACAATGTGCTGACCGACTTCCTGCATACCGGCACCTATGATGCCCGCCGTCCGTTCCACATGACCATGTCCCCTTCAATGGATATCCTGATTTCCAGCAACCTGGAACGGCTGCTGTTCTTCGCTTCCGGCGGCAATGACGCAATGGTGCGCTCCTGCATGAAATCCCTGTGGGATACCGGCGCCTATACCATCCCTGCCGAACTGCTGACCGCGCTGCAGGAGATCTTCCTCGGTTACTATGCCCCGGAAGAGGCCTGCCGCCGGGAAATCGCGAATCTGTACCGGCAGGAACAGGTGCTGATCGACCCGCATACCGCGGTTGCCATGCATGCCATGCATGAATACCGGAAACTGCACAGTGATGTCCCCTGTGTAGTCCTGTCCACCGCCTCCCCCTTCAAGTTCTCCCGCAGTGTGCTGGCCTGCCTGGATCAGCCGCTGCCGGAAGATGAGTTCGAAGCCATGCGGAACCTGGCTGCCCTGAGCGGTCTGAAGGTCCCGACGGGGCTGGCCGAACTGGAAACCCTGCCGGTCCGTTTCCGGGAAGTCATTGACCGGTCGGAAGGCAAAGCCGTGATCATGAAACGAATGGAGGAACTGTCCCATGATTGAAATCCGTGTCCCTGCCACCTCAGCCAATCTCGGCCCCGGCTTTGACTGTCTGGGCATGGCGCTGGCCATATACAACCGGTTTATCTTCGAACCGGCAGATGACTTTGAAATGTATAACGTTGATCCCCGTTTTGACAATGATGAAAACATGTTCCTGCGGGCGTTCATGACGGAATCCGCCATCCTGGGAAAAACCACGGGTATCCATGTTGATTTTGCCTGCGATGTGCCGATCTGCCGGGGGTTGGGGTCCAGTGCGGCCATGTATGCCGGCGGGATTATTGCGGCCAATCTGGTCAACGGCATTCAGCCGGATGCCGAACAGTGCGTCAATCTGGCCAGCGAACTCGAGCATCATCCGGATAATGCGGCCCCGTGCATCCTGGGCGGCGCCACTGCCTGCCTGAAGCGGGATGACAATACTGTTCTGGTGCACAGGCTTGATATCTCCGACCGCTTCCGCTATACCATCCTGGTGCCGGACAGCGAAGTGCCGACCGAACAGGCCCGGGCTATCCTGCCGAAGTCCTATCCCCTCAGTATCGCCGCCGGCAACGGTGCCCACGCGGTCATGATGGTGGAAGCCCTGCGCACCGGCAGTCTGGAACTGCTTAAGGAAGCAGCCGTTGACCAGCTTCATGAACCCTACCGCAGCCAGCTGATCCCCAACTACAGCACCGTCCGGAAAATCGTGCTGGACAATACGGAAGGCGCGTTCCTGATCAGCGGCAGCGGCTCCACCTGCTTCTTCATCAGCCATGAGTCCCTGGCCCAGAACGCGGTCAGGCAGATCATGGAACTGCCGGACGGCTGGCAGATCGTTGAAACCAACATTGCCCGCGGCGGCATCGAAATAAAGGAAAACGGCGTATGGCGGAAAAGTATCTGATTGTAAACAAAAAGATCCTGCCGGATTATCTCGACAAGGTCATCGAAGCCCGGCACCTGCTCATGTCCTGTGAGGTGCTGACCATCACCGAGGCAGTCCAGAGGGTCGGGATTTCCCGGAATACATATTACAAATACAAGGATTATGTCTTTCAGCCCGAAGAAACCAATAACCAGCGCCGGGCTTCCCTTTCCATGGTGCTGGCCCACGAAGCCGGGGCTCTGTCCGCGGTGCTGGGATCCATCAGCCGGGCCAACGCCAGCATCATCACGATTTCCCAGTCTACCCCGGTGGCCCTGCGCGCTTCAGTCATGATGGTCCTGGATATCACCAACCTGCATGGAACAATCGATACCCTGATCGAAGTCCTGAAAGATCTGAACCAGGTGCATTCCGTACATCTGGATGCCCTGGAATAGGCAGTTATGCTAGAATAGATTTCGACCCAACAGAAAGGATGACTGATTTATGAGTCCTAAAGCAAAGCAGGCCCTGGCCACAATCATGGTCATCGGCGACTTCTTCCTGATGCTTATCTTCGCTTTCATCATGTTTGAGGAGATGCAGGATATCGGGATTTACCTGTTCCTGCTGGCATTCCTGGGAGTGGACGCGTTTCTGACCTTTGACTATATCAGGGAATTGGGCCGGAAGATCCGCATCGGCGACTCCCTGAAGGCGGAGAACGAATCCATGCACCTGGACCGCCAGCGGTGGGACCAGAAGACCCGGGTGGCAGCCCGGCGCAGTGCCTCAAAGGCGCAGAAGCCGATCAACAGCCGCAACCTCGAGGAAGAGGAGGAAGAGCTTCAGGAACTGCTGCAGAAACAGCAGGAAGAACTCAGTCAGACATCCCGGCAATAAGAAAAAGGAGAATACAGACATGATTGTCATTGAAATGGAAAACGGCGGCATCATCAAGATCGAACTGGACGAAAAGAGTGCTCCGGTCACAGCCGCAAACTTCAAGGAACTGGCCGCCAAAGGCTTCTACGACGGGCTGACCTTCCACCGGGTCATCTCCGGCTTCATGATTCAGGGCGGGTGCCCGCTGGGCACCGGCACCGGCGGCTCCGGCAAAAACATTGTCGGTGAATTCGCTGCCAACGGCCATCCGAACCCGATCAAGCATGTCCGCGGCGTCATCTCCATGGCCCGGGCCATGAATCCGGATTCCGCTTCCAGCCAGTTCTTCATCATGCACAAGGACGCCCCGCATCTCGACGGCCAGTACGCTGCCTTCGGTCATGTTGTTGAAGGCATGGATGTGGTTGACGCCATTGCGGATGTGCCGACGGATTTCCGCGACAAGCCGCTCAGCCCGGTTGTCATCAAAACGATTACCGTTGAGGAATAATATTACGGATTGCAGAGCTTCGGCTCTGTTTTCTTTTTCCCGGGGGCTTTCGCGTGCTATGATAATTCCAGTAAATAACAGGAGTTTTTATGAACAGTGGCATGAATTATAAGTATGTTTCTTCCCGGATCTATACCGTCGCTGTCTACGGCAGCCGCGGCCCTTACCTGTTCGGCGGTCACCTGACCATGAAGCGGTACTACCGCGACAGGGAATTAACCGACATTGACCCGAAGAAAACTTCCGATTATCTGGCCGATAACCTGTATTACGAAGTAAACAAGGTCCTGCGCATGCAGAACCTGGAGGAGTACAGCGAAAACCGGAATCTGGCAGTCCGGTCATATGTCCTGCTGAGTGACCCGTACCGGCTGGTTTACAACCTCAACGCGGCCGGCTCCTTCAAGGAAAACAATCTGCTGGACCTGCTGACCGGACAGGACCCGCAGGCCCGCGGCACGGCCATTGTCATGAAACAGAATCCGGACGGTACCCTTTCGGGATTAACCCTGGAAGAAGCCCGTGAAGTAGAGAACAGCCTCGGCGCCATGTTGTGAGCCGGGGTTTTCTTCTGAGCACCTTAACCCTGTCATGATCCGGTTTCGGTTATAATACATGTATGAATTCCTATTCGGCAGAAATTAAAGATTCCATCCGGTCGTATCTCGACAGTCAGGAATGGAAATATGCGTTCGATGAACAGTACGGCTGTTTCTATCTGAATATCAGCCTTTCGGGAAGAACCTGCAGGACCAAAATGGTGATCAGCGTCAGTGATTCCCATTACCAGGTTTCCGCTTCCCTGGTGCATCCGGTGCCGGACGAAACCCTGGATGATATGCGGAAAGTACTGAATCGCATCAACAACGACCTGCTGTTCGGTCATTTTGAGGTAACGGAGGAAAATGATGTCCGCTACCGGGCTACGGTTTTCCTCTGGCAGGAACAGCTCGACACCGACACGGTACGCAAAAGCCTGCTGGCCCCGATCTGTGCTGTTTCACACTACGCCGACCTGATTGCCGATGTGCGTCAGGGACGGATGAGCGCCGAGGCAGCCGTCAATGTGCTGCAGACCGACAAAGCCCGCAGAATGAACTGAAAAAAACCGGTATATGGTCGCCCATACACCGGTTTTTTTATGTCTGGTTTCAGCCGGCGTAAACCTTCCGGCCGTCCATGTATGTGCCGAGGATCTTGATATCCTTGATGGTGTCCGCCGAAACTTCGAACGGGTTTTCACTCAGGACAACAAAGTCAGCGAGCATACCGGCAGCGATCCGGCCTTTCCGGTTCTCTTCGAAGCTGGCTTCGGCAGAACGGATGGTGAAGCTATCAATCGCTTCCTGCACCGTGAAGGCCTGTTCCGGCAGGTAGACTTCACCGCCGTGCAAGGACTTCCGGGTAACCGCGCACTGGATACCGCCCAGGGCAAACGGCAGTTCAACCGGGCAGTCAGAACCGTTGGATACGGACACGCCCTTATCCATCAGGGTCTTCCAGCTATAGCTGGTGGAAGCGAGTTCCTTGCCGACCCGGGCTTCAACAATCTTTGTATCATAATCCAGGAAGATGCTCTGGGCATAGACATGCATCTTCAGGTCAGCGATCCGCTGCAGCTGTTCCGGCCGGGAAATCTGGCAGTGGACAACACCATGACGGTGGTCTTCACGCGGGTTCTTCTTCAGTGCCAGTTCAACGGCATTCAGCACCCGGTCAAGGCAGGCATCGCCGATCGCGTGGATGGCCACGTGCATGTTGTGGTCATTGGCGTATTCAACCATGGCATTCATTTCTTCCACGCTGTAGATCGCCAGGCCGGTGGCATTCGGATCATCCGCGTACGGCCGGCTCAGGAAAGCGGTTCTGGCCCCCAGGGCACCGTCACCGAGCATCTTCAGCGGGCCGATCTTGAAGTTTTCTGTGCCGACGCCGGTCACATTGCCTTCATCAACGAATTCCTTGAAGCCGGCAAAGGTCGGGAACCGGCTCTGTTCATAGACACGTACGGTCAGGCCTCCTTCCGCTTCAACTTCCTGGAAGGCTTCCTTGATGACCCGCCAGGATACACCCTTGAAGGTATCCAGGTCATCGGACTGAACGCTGGTCACACCAAAACTGTTTGCTGCCTTGCTGGCCAGGCGGATCATTTCCTTGATGTCTTCCTTGGTCGGAACCGGGATCAGAGACGAAATGATCGGCATGGCATTGTCGAAGAACCGGCCGTCCGGCTCACCGTTTTCAATGCCGATGCGGCCCCCGTCCGGAGCCTTTGTGTCAGCTGTGACACCGGCAATTTCCAGAGCCTTGGAGTTGACCACTGATGCGTGCCCGCAGGCTCTTGTAATGACGATCGGATAGTCTGTGGAAACCTTGTCCAGATCATACCGGTTCGGCATCCGGTCTGCGTCACAGAAATAGTCCTGGTTCCAGCCCCGGCCCTGCAGCCAGCCGCCCTCGGCGATCGGATGTTCATCCGCAAACCGCTTCAGTTCACCCAGCAGGTCTTCCAGCGAGCCGGTATGAACTGCCAGGTTGGCTGTTTTGAGCGCGTTGCCGAAGCCGGTCAGATGCATGTGGCTGTCATTGAAACCGCTGCATACAAACGCCCCTTCCAGATCAACTGTTTCATCACCTTCAGCCTTCAGGGCGCAGATTTCCTCATTGGTGCCGGCCGCAACAAATTCATTGCCTTCCACTGCAAATGCTTCGACAAGCGGCAGTTCACCGGTGTAGATTTTTCCGTTAAAGTAAATTGTTTTCATCATTCGTCCTCACTCTTCCGGCTGACAAAAAAGGCAATGTCAACAGAGCATCGCCTTCCCGTTCCGGATGTGACAATAGCTCCTCCACAGCGTGGGAGTACAGGACCTGTTCGGCCAAGTACCAATTCCCCGGTCCGGGCATGGGACCGGTGATTTCGGCGTCTCATCCTTTCGCTGTCTTTCCCGGGCCATGCCGCCTCATGACAGTTACTCTTAATCAACGCGCCTCTGTTGTCGACCTGATTCGATTATGAATGGTAGATATCAGACTGTCAATAACTGTTCTTAACAAATTCCTGTATAATGAAATCATGATACTGATCGATTTTTTCGCATCCAATATTGTCAGCACACTGATCCCAGTCAACACCTTCCTGCCGGAAGAAATTTTCATGATGATTTCACCCCGGGATCTGAATACAACCGCCCCGTCATTCCTCGAGGAAGCGATCCGCTCCCTCTATCCGCGTGACAACCCGGTCAGGTTTTCCTTTGTGCAGATTGATGACTCAAGTCTTGAGGATATCAAGGCCAAACTGGAATATGTCATCGATATCCGCCGGGACGCGATGATCTATCTGAATCTCTCCAAGTCCACGGAAATCATGACCATTGCCGGCTACAGCGCCGGCCTGGAACATGACCATGTCTTCCCGATCTATATTGACCGGCGGGCCATGACCATCCGGGATGTCCAGCACGGCAATGCCAAGATGGCCGATATCAAGCATATCGATATCGACACATACACCATCGCGCTGGGAGCCAAGAACGTCGGCAATTCCCGTTCCCTGCCCCTGGAGGAAGAATATGACATCATCTGCGAGATGAGCGAGTATATCTTTGATCATCTGAAGACATGGCATGCCCTGTGCAATTATCTGGCGGCCAGATATGCCTCCACCCAGCCCGGTGAATGGTTCAGCATTCCGAAAATGCTTGACTACAACAACAAGTCATACGATGTTGAAAAAATGGTCAACCGCTTCCGCAGCTACCATTTCCTGAATGAACATGACCGCAAGTATTCCTATCCGTCAGCGCGGTACAAGGAATACATGACAACCTATGGGGAGTGGCTGGAACTGTATACGTACATCAAGGCCAAGGGCGTCTTCAGCGATGTCCGCCTCGGCTATAAGATCGACTGGACCAGCAACGACAGCAACGACACCCTCGACAATGAAATCGATGTATTCGCTGTCTTTAAATCAGAACCCTGTTTCATCTCCTGCAAGATGACGGAGCCATCCACTCAGGATCTCAATGAGGTCGGTTATCTGGCCCGGCATCTGCGCGGCATTGAAGCGCATCCGGTCATTGTCACAACCAGCCGGATCCGGGAAGACTCCGATCTCAGATACCGGGTTTACAATAAGTTTATCCGGCTGAGCATCGGCCTGATCGAAGTCAAGGACTTCAAAACCAGGAACGCGAAAAACCTCTTCCTGTCAGCCATCAAATAGCGGTGCTTCACCGCTGTTTTTTATCTTCTTCCTGTGCTTCCGGTTCATCCCGGTAACCGACTTCGTCCCGCCGCTGCATGCCGATGACGCAGCTCGGCCGGGCCAGCGGGCAGTGGTTCGGGCAGCCGTTGCAGTGGCTCGGAATATATGTTCTGTTTTCCATGCCAAATACATAACACGATTCCGCAAAGAATGCACGAACACTGGGCACTATTTCATATGTTTCTTTAAATATATAATCAGTTACAATAAATGCAGGAGGTTGATCACCATGGAATATACAACAATTAAACTCAGCCGTGAAGGTATGGTCGGCATCATCACACTCTGTGTTCCGCCGCGCAATTCGTTCAGCAAGCGCATGCTCCTGGAGGCCTATGAAGCATTCCGCGAATTTGAGGCGGACGACAGCATCCGCACCGTCCTGATGAACAGCACCGGGAAGAATTTCTCTGCCGGGGCTGATGCCGATGACATCAGAAAAGCTTTTGCCGGCGGCGGTGATAACAGCATCACGGAATCGTTCTCCGTGCTGGGCGGCCGGCTGGTCGAACTGATCGACAATTATCCGAAAGGCACCATCGTCGCGGCCAGAGGGCTGTGTGTCGGCGGTTCCACTGCCGTCTTCAATGCCTTTGACATCCGCGTCGTCAGTGATACCTTCAGCATTCATGACGGTGATATTTATTACGGCACCGTCGGTTCCTGGGGCATGAGCAGCCTGCGCCTGCCGATCTGGATCGGCCGCAACAAAATCATGGATTACATGTTCCTGAACGATGATTTCACCGCCCAGCAGGCTTTCGAACTCGGCCTGGTATCCCGGGTGTTCCCGGATGCTGACCTGGATGAGGAAAGCATGAAGATTGCCCGCAAGATGTCCACGGCTGCCCCGCTGGCTGTCCGCTACTTCAAGGAATGCGTACGCAAGTCCGTCTACGCCAACCTGGAAGAAGCCCGGAAATTCGAGCTGCAGGCTGCCGAAATCGTCGGCGCTACCGAAGACAGCAAGAACGGCCTTCTGGCTGTCATTGAAGGCAAACAGGCCGAATTTACAGGTAAATAATCATGCGGGAAAGAAAAGTAATTGATCTCTGCCTCGATATGCCGATGCAGGCACACGAAATGATCGCCACCCTGTCCCACATGTGTCTGGATCCCAGTTTCCGCGGCTATAAGACGGCCTATGCGCCGGGCATCGCTGCCCAGGCCGGCCTGGATATTGCCGAACTGGACAGGATCCTGGAAGAAAAAGGCGAGGAAGCCTGGATTGAAACCGTCCGGGCCGGGGCCGAAAAAAATGCTGTCACTCCGGCAAAGTTCGTGGAGTACCTCGACAGCATCAACGTGGAATGGGGCATTACCTGTGACAGCACGCACGACAATGCGAAAACCGCGGAAATCGTCCACGCTTTCCCGGACCGCTTCAAGGGCTTTATCTTCGTTGATCCCAACAAAGGCATGGAAGCCGTCAGGGAACTCGAAAAAGGCGTTAAGGAATATGGCCTGCACGCCCTGTACCTGACCGCCTTCCGCACCCACCTTGCGGCCAATGACAAGAAAAATTATCCGCTGTATGCCAAGGCCTGTGAGCTGGGCATCCCGGTGCATATCTACAGCAGCCTGAACCTGTCCAAGGAAGTGCCCTATGATCTCGGTCACCCGCGCTATATCGATGAAGTTGCCCGGGATTTCCCGGAACTGAAGATCATGGCCGGCGTCAGCGGCTGGCCGTGGGTGCTTGATTTCATTGCCCTGGCATACCGGCATCAGAATGTCTACCTGAACTTTGAAACCCATGAACCGCGCAAGATGAACATGCGGGGTTCCGGCTATGAACCGTATCTCTTCTATGCCGAAACCCAGCTGAAGAACCGCCTCTGCTTCGCCAGCAACTGGACCACCCAGTCCATTTCCGTGGATGATCTGGTGAAACAGGTGGAAGACCTGCCGCTGAAACCGGATACCATTGACCGGATCCTCTATGACAATGCGGCTGATTTCTACCGCTGATAATTAAAAAACTCCCGCCGCAGCGGGAGTTTTTTCAGTTTCAGGCCATGATTGCCGAGAAGCCGAGATAGTACAGGACAGCGACAATCAGGAATGTCACGACAATCGGAATGGTCTTCCTGATCAATGCGCCAAGGGAAACATTGAAGTGTTCGCAGGACAGCGTCAGGCAGACATGGGTCGGCGATACCTGCATGGCCGCATAGACCGAGCACATCAGCAGGCACAGCAGCGGCAGACCGGAATTCGGAATGGCTGCGAAGGCAACCGGCACCATTGTCGTTGTCATGGTCAGGGAACCGGCAACGATCGAACCGAAGAAGCAGATCAGCACGAAGACCAGGAAGGTCGGGATCGGCAGTTTTTCAAAGAAGCCCGGCAGCGCGGAAATAACGTTCGTGGACGTCAGGATGGCCTTGAATGAGTAAACAGCCAGGGTGTTCATGATAATCCGTGGCTGGAGCGAAGAGACGAAGTACGGCTTGATTTCATCAAAGCTGAACTTGCCGACAAAGAAGTACGCCACCGTGACAATCAGGATGGTCAGGGCAACATTCATGCCGAATCCGACAATCAGGATGATGGCTGCGAGAATCGGCCAGATACCGCCGACAAATTCCTTGAAATCACGGCCCTTGTTGTCAGAGGCAGCCCCTTCCGCCTTGACCGGAACCTTGCCCCGGTACAGAAAGAAGCAGCCGATCAGGACCAGAATGATCATCAGCGGAAGCATGCCGAGGACGAACCCGCCGGCCGATACACCGGTCAGGGCCAGCGCGGTCAGGATCGCCGCGTAGGTCGGCATGAACGCTTCGGACACATGCCGGAAGAAGGAAGCAGCCGTGGCCTTTTCCTCATTGGTCAGACGGTCACCGACGGCTTCGCTGATAACATCACCGGAAATGAATACCGCCGGAGCTGCCGGCAGCAGGCCGATAATGAACGGTGCCACCGTGCAGGTGATCCAGTTGTTGTGGAACAGTCTTGTCAGGGCCTTCTGAGACTGGTCAATGCCCCCTCTTGCCTTGATCATGCTCTGCATGAATGTGATCAGGTACATCATCAGGATCAGCTGCAGCGTGTTGAAAGCTGTCAGATCGTGAATGATCGCCTGGGCGCCGGTTGCGAACGGTACTCTGTACATGATCCAGCAGACAATGCCGGCTGCCGGTGCGGCAATGGCCAGCGGCTGCTTCAATACGATCAGGGCAATCATGACCGCAAATACGATCACCAGTTTGATAATCTCCATTGAATACTCCTTCCCAAATATATTTAATATAATCTATAAGAACCATGATAGTGTACTTCTTTTCTTCTGTTTTTTCAACGAAAAAAACCCGGATGGATAAAATTCCATATACAGAACCGTTTATCCGGCTGAAACAAACCGATGCTAAAGGCAAAACATGCATGATCATGGCGGATATCCGCACATGTTTTGCGTCTTTGGCACGTCTGTACAATGAACAGGCAAAAGGACTTTGTTATAATTACAGTACAGGTCCAAGGTAAATGAATCTGCGAAGGATTACGTACACTGCCTGTGTATTCAGGAAGAATCCTCATTTATCCTGATCTGTATTTACGGAAAGCAAATTGGAGATGCTTATGGACAATACTAAACTTTATGCTTATGCATCAAATGTCAGACGGAAAATCGTGCAGATGGTCTTTGATGCCCAATCCGGACACCCCGGCGGTTCCCTGGGGGCTGCGGATATCCTGACAACCCTGTATTTTGATGAGATGGATATCAGCGAAGAGAACCTGAATTCCACAAAACGTGATCGTTTTGTCCTGTCAAAAGGCCACACTTCACCGGCTTTATATGCCGTACTGGATGAAAAAGGCCTGCTGAAGGAAGACCTGAAAACGTTCCGGCAGCTGAATTCCAAACTGCAGGGTCATCCGAACATGCATGATGTGCCGGGTGTTGACATGTCAACCGGGTCATTGGGCCAGGGTGTGTCAGCCGCGGTCGGCATGGCCATTGCCAACAAACTTGACCAGGTCCCCTGCCGTGTCTATGTGCTGGTCGGTGACGGCGAAAGCGAAGAAGGGATTGTCTGGGAAGCCATAATGGCTGCCGCCCACTACAACCTTGACAACTTATGTGTGATCTTTGACCAGAACGGCCTGCAGATTGACGGCAATGTCCAGGATGTCATCGGCCCGCTGCCCCTGAAGGAAAAAGCCGAGGCCTTCGGCCTGCATGCCGTTGAATGCGACGGCCATGACTTTACTGCCCTGAAAGCCGCTTTCAGGGAAGCCCGTGAAACAAAGGGAAAGCCGACTGCCATCATCGCTCATACGGTCAAGGGAAAAGGTGTTTCCTTTATGGAAAACAACTTCGCATGGCATGGGTCTGCCCCGAACGCGGAGCAGTTTGAACAGGCCATGAAGGATCTGAAGGAGGAAGGTTAAATGGCACAGGAAACAAGAACTGCTTACGGTCAGGAACTGGCCAGACTGATCAGTGTCCGTGAAGATATCGTTGTTCTTGACGCCGACCTGACAAGATCAACAAAAACCGCCGAAGCAAAAAAAGTCTGCCCGGAACGGCATTTCAATGCCGGCATCGCGGAAGCGAACATGATGGGCATGGCGGCCGGTCTCGCCGCTTCGGGAAAAACCGTCTTCGCCAGCAGCTTTGCGGTCTTCGCGGCCGGAAGGGCTTTTGAAATCATCCGCAATTCGGTCTGCTATCCGAATCTCAACGTCAAGGTCTGCGCCACTCACGCCGGGCTTTCCGTCGGTGAAGACGGTGCCTCCCATCAATCCATTGAAGATGTGGCCATCATGCGGTCCCTGCCGAACATGTCTGTCTTTGTCCCCTGCGATTACTATGAGACAAAAGCAGTGATCGATTATGTCGCTGACCTCAAGGGCCCGTGCTATGTCAGGCTCGGCAGAGGCAAAGTCGAAGATGTCTTTGACGAAAACACGGTCTTTGATTTCACGAAAATCAGAGTGCTGAAGCATGGCACTGACGTTGTCCTGTTTGCGATGGGCCTGATGGTTCAGGAAGCGCTCAAGGCAGCTGAAGAGCTTGAAAAGGACGGCATTTCCGTCAGTGTGGTCAACGTGACCTGCCTGAAGCCGCTGGACAAGGAAGGCATTCTGGCCCAGCTCAGAAACCACAGGAAGGCCTTCTGCCTGGAAGAGCACAGTGTGATCGGCGGCCTGTTCTCCGCTGTTGCCGAAACGGCAGCACAGGAGCCGGGCACCCCGGTCTATCCGATCGGTGTCGAAGATACGTTCGGTGAAAGCGGCAAGGCTGCAGAAGTCCTGAAGAAATATGGTCTCTGTGCGGAGCATATTGTTGAAGTTGTCAAAAGCAGGTAAATCCGGCGAATAACGAAAAAAGGGCAGTTCACTGAATTGCCCTTTTTATCATCCTGTTTCCGTACATGAAGCCGGCATCTGCCTGTAAAGGCAGATGCCGCAGCCACTCCTACAGAATGGAATCAAACGGTACGTTCCGGGGATTTTCAAAATGATCCTCAAAGCCCCGCGGATGGTGGTAGTAAATGATGTCCTTATCCTGCGGATAGGTGTACTGCCCGCCGACCTGCCAGAAGAACGGATGGAACTGATAGTTGTTTCTCGGCTTCTTGAAGTCATACAGAAGCCGGATTTCTTCGGTATCCGCCTGGAAATTGCTCCAGATATCATGGTGGATCG
The DNA here is from genome assembly GCA_017433125.1 of Solobacterium sp. Taxonomy (GTDB): domain Bacteria; phylum Bacillota_I; class Bacilli_A; order Erysipelotrichales; family Erysipelotrichaceae; genus Bulleidia. The sequence goes on along the minus strand of JAFRHT010000121.1, from coordinate 6,942 downwards.
GGATGACAACCTTGCAGCGCAGGCTCTCCGCCATTCTCAGGATATCGACGGATGTCATCTTGTCCTGGATGCCGACCGGGTTTTCGCCGAAGGCCCCGAATGCGACGTCAATGTCATGTTCCTTGCCGTGCTTGGCAAAACCGATGGAGAAGTGTGAATCACCGGAATGATAGATATTGCCGCCCGGGGTCTTGATCAGGTAATTGACAGCTTTTTCATCCATGTCGGTCAGCAGGTTCTTCCCGGCCAGTTCCTCACGGTCCGGTCCGGTGGAGTCGGTTGTGACCAGGCAGGTACGGTCAAAGGCTTCCAGGCAGACGATTTCAAGATCCTTGAACCTGATGACATCGCCCGGCTTGACAACAACGCAGCGGTCTGCCGGCACACCCCACTTCTGCCATAATTCACAGGACTTATACGGGCCGATGAACGGAACCGGAATTACCTTGCCGTTCTCATCGGTTGTCATCATGCCGGATTTGATGACATGGGCTGCCCATTCCTCACTCATGTGGTCATGGTGATAATGCGTCGCAAGGACTGCGTCAACGTGCTTGAAGGCAAACGGGTCGAACACAAACGGAACATTCCGAAGGTTCGGCTGCATCTTTCTTGCGCCGCTCATATTGGCCATCTGATGACCGACAGCCATCTTGCCGTTGCCGTGCGTGCGCTTGCCGTTGCCGGTCCACAGGTCAATCGTGATGTTCGTGCCGGCAGGGGTCTTCATCCAGATCCCGACACAGCCAAGCCACCACATGGACACGTTTCCGGCCGGCACTTCCTTTTCCTCGATTTCCTCGACCAGCCAGGTCCCCCATTCCGGGAATGTCTTTTTAATCCACGTTTCTCTCGTAATATCATCAATTAAACTCATGCCTGTTCCTCCTCTTGTCAGATAGGATTGTATATTTCCTGGATACGCTTATACCTGTATCTGGCTTCATACTATATGAATTGGCTTTGCCGGGTCAACGCTTTTCCGAATCCTGCACATATGTTCAGAATATTCCGCCATTTTTGCCTGATTGCACTGATAATCGCGTGATTTTCCTGAAATTTTATTCATCTGCCAAAGCAATTACGGTATGATTTGAATAACAGTATAGAGGTCAGGACAATGAACATTCTCGTACTCGATATCGGCACCACCAGCATGCGCGGCATCCTGTATGATCAGGATGGAAATGAACTCTGCCAGGTCAGCCGCCTGACACCGCTGATCTTCATTGACAATTACATCGAACAGGATCCGCTTGTCCTGAAAGACAGGCTGACTGAGATTGTCAGGGAAACAGCCGCTTCCTTTACCGTTGACGCCATATCCGTCACCGCCTTCCGCTCTGCCCCTGCCCTGATTGACAAAGACGGCAGGCCGCTGAGCAATTTCATCATGTGGCAGGACACCCGCAACAAGGAAATCTGTGAACGGCTCGAGCCCATGAACCCGGAAATCCATCAGACCGTCGGGGCCAGGGTCAACACCGTCTTCACTGCCGCCAAGATCTCCTGGTTCAAGGAACACCTTGCGGATGCCTACCGGAAAGCCTGCAAGGCCCTGGTCGTGCCGGATTATCTGATCAATGTCATGACCGGCGCGTTTACCAGCGAAACAACATACGGCAGCCGCACTGGCGTCATGAATATCCATACACTGCAGTATGACGAAAAGATGCTCCGTCTCTATGATCTTGACCCGGAAAAGCTGCCGGAACTGCGGGAAACAGGTTCCATCGCCGGTATGACAACTGCCGCCTTTGCGGAAACAACCGGTGTCCGGGCCGGCATCCCGGTTATTACAACCGGCGGGGACCAGCAGAATTCCGCCCTTGGCCTCGGGGAACTGGATCATTCATCCCTGGTCATCAACTGCGGGACCGGATCTTTCATTATTTCCCTGGCAGATCAGCCATATCTCGATAATCCCGCGATCATCTGCAACACTTCAGCCATCCCGGGCAAATATGTGCTGGAAGCCAATGTGCTGGCTTCTGCAGCCGCCCTGAACTGGCTCCTGAAAGAAATATTCCCGGAACTGTGGCAGGACGGCCATCCTGATTTCGGCCGTTTTCACGAGATCGCCGGCACCTCCGCCCCCGGCGCCAACGGGGTTCGGATTGTCCCGCTGTTCCAGGGCTGCGGTTCACGCGACTGGAACCCGAATGCCAGAGCCTCCTTCACACACCTCTCCCTTGGCAGCACCAGGGCTGACCTCGGCCGGGCCATGCTTGAAGGGATTGCCGCGGAAATCGTCAGAAGCGTCAAGGCACTGCCGGCGCAATCCCGGAATGCAGCACAGATCTGCATCGGCGGTGGTCTGACCAAGTGTGAACTGTTTGATCAGATCCTGGCTGACATGCTGGGCAAAACGCTGATCCGCTATGATGACGCCCAGGCTACCGCCATCGGGTCCTTCATTTCTGCTTCCGTCACCCTTGGCCTCTACCCTGATTACCGGTCGGCGTTCTCAGCTGCCCGGTCCGGGGCCAAAGTCTATACCTATACTCCTGATATACAGAATTTCAGTCTTTACCAGGATGTGGTGAAGGATACTGAAGCAGTTTATGAGGCACTGAAAAATGGCTGATAACAAACTGGATAACATTGAATCCGCGGCCCTTTCAGAAAATGAGAAGGAGCTGCAGGAATACGCGTTCCTGTCCCAGATCGCCGACATGTACTACAACCAGAACATGATGCAGGCTGAGATTGCCCGCCGGCTGTACTTCTCACGTTCGAAGGTTTCAAGACTGCTTACCCGGGCAAGAGAGATCGGCATCGTCGACATCAGGGTCAAGCATGTCCGGGACCGTGTTCCTTCCGTGGAAAAAGTCTTCCGTGAAAGCTTTGGCCTGAAGGACGCGATCATTTTCACCAATTTCGAAGGTGATACATATGACCAGACACTGGACGCCGCCACGGACTTCGCATCGATCTATGTTTCCAACCTGCTGAAAGGACATATGCGCATCGGGGTTGCCAGCGGCAATGCGGCAGACCGGACCAACCGGAAAATCCGGCCGATCCACAGCTGTCAGCTTGATGTCGTCCAGTTGATCGGCACCATATCAAACTCCCGGCAGGCCATCGAATCCCGCGAGATCATCAACAACCTGGCATCCACTTTCCACGGGACCGGCTATTACCTGAACACGCCGATCTACATGGACAACGCCTTTGCCCGCAGCCAGCTCCTGAATGACCCGAATGTCCGGAAAGTGACGGAACTGATGACCAGGTGCGACCTGATCATAACCGGGCTGGGCGGCATCGATGTCAGCCGGCTGAAAACCGCGGAAATGATCCGTGAATACCAGACGGAGGCACAGGCAAAGGAACTGCAGGCAAAAGGTGCAGTCGGCTGCGTCTGCATGCTCTACTATGATATCAACGGGAATTATGTCGACTGCGAATGGAACGAAAAATGCATCAGCATGCCGCTGGAGGATGTCAAAAAGAATCCCATGACAGTGGCCGTGGCGGTCGGGGACTACAAAGTGTCTTCGATCCTCGGGGCCCTGCGGGGCGGCATTCCCAATGTCCTGATCACCGATGTCACCACCGCCACAAAAGTTCTCATGAAGAATGAAGAGTTGAACAAGGAGGCTCAGTAATGCTTGAAGAATTGAAATCCGAAGTTGTCCTTATTGCCAAAAAAGCGCAGAATAACGGCCTGTGCAAGCACAAGTCAGGAAACGTTTCCGCCCGGGATCCCGAAACAGGCTATGTCTGCATCACGCCTTCCGGGGTTGACCGTGACTATCTGACCCCGGACCAGATCTGTGTGGTTGACTTTGACCTGAACTGCCTCGAAGGCGGCAAACCATCCAGCGAAACCCTGATGCATATCGAATGCTATAAGGAACGGCCTGATATCCGGGCCATCGTCCATACACATTCAGCCATGGCCAGTGCCTTTGCCTGCCTGAACCGGCCGATCCCGTCCTTCATTTTCGAACTGTTTATTTTCCATCTCGATAACGGGGTGATCCCGGTTGCTCCGTATGCCCTGCCGGGAACGATGGACCTGGCCCGCAATGTGGCGGAAACCGTCAAACGCTCCGACCTGGCGCTGATGGAACGGCATGGGACAATTGCCCTCGGCGGTGACCTGAATGAGGCATATGAAAATGCCGATTACATTGAAGAACTGGCAAAGATCTACTACACGATCCTGACCTTGAACAACGGCCAGGACTGCAAACTGTTCACCCCGGAAGATTTCCAGAAATGGAAATATCCGAGCCAGATCAAAAAATAAAAACGGGCCGGCAATTGCCGGTCCGCTTTTCAGTTATTCCGCAAAGACACGGTCCAGATATTCCCTGAGGAACGTGCTGGAATACTTCAAATTCTCCTCCCAGGCTTCCGGATGATCATTCCAGAATTCCCCGTTGAACATCCTGACGCCCAGTTGTTTCAGCACCCGGAGATTTGCTTCATAGTCTGTCAGGCCTGTGCCCCACGGGACGCTGCGGTCCGTTTTCGGGTTTGTCTCTTTCAGGTGGCAGGCAAAGATATGCCCCGCCCCGGTCATCAGGTCATCATTGACGCTTTTTTCATAGCCGAAATCATGCCGCGCCCCGGCCAGGTTCCCGATATCCGGGTACATGCCGAGGTACGGGCTGTTGACCATGTTGACATAAGCCATGCCCTTTTCCACGGTATCGATGAAGCTGCGGTCCATCATTGTTTCAAAACCGAGAAGCACGCCCCGGCGGGCCGCGATTTCAGCAGCAATCTTCAGATTCCGGATAAACTCTTCTCTGGTATCCTCACCGGCTTCTTCATAGTAGCAGTCATACCCGGCCAGCTGGATAATCCTGATGCCGATATCAGCCGCGAAATCAACAGCCTTCTCCATGATTTCCATTGCCTTGGTATGCTTTTCCTGCCCCAGGGAGCCGAGGGAATACCTGCGCTGGGCGCTGAAGCACATGGTATAGATTGGCGTACCGGTCTCCTTGATTGTCTTTACCAGTTCGTTTTTTTCCTGTGCCGACCAGTATAAGCGGTTGATCTTTTCATCTGTTTCGTCAATTGAAATCTCCATCCAGTCAAAGCCGCCGGCTTTGCAGGCTTCCAGTTTTTCCTTCCAGGTCAGGTCTGCCGGCATGGCCTTTTCGTACATGCCGAGCAGGTAGGGTCTATTTCTGTCCATAGTACGCACCCGGTCCGTGTTTGCGGAGGTAGTGTCTGTCCAGAAGTTCCTGCTGCAACGGCGGGACATCCGGATTGATCATCGTTGACAGGAATGCCATCTTGGCAACTTCTTCCATGACGACGGCATTATGTACGGCATTTTCGGCATCTGAACCCCAGGCGAAAGGACCGTGTGAATGCACCAGGACACCCGGGACCTGGTCAGGGCTGAGGCCGCGCTGCCTGAATTCTTCCACGATGACATTGCCGGTCTCGAGTTCATATTCACCGGCGATTTCTTCCGGTGTCATCCGGCGGGTGCAGGGAATTGCCCCGTAGAAGTAGTCACCGTGCGTAGTGCCGAGGGCCGGGATATCCCTGCCGGCCTGGGCCCAGCCGACCGCGAAGGTGCTGTGGGTATGGACAACCCCGCCGATGTTCGGGAAGTTAAGATAGAGGGCCCGGTGGGTCTCCGTATCGCTGCTCGGCTTGCAGCGGCCTTCGACAACGTTGCCCTCAAGATCAACAACAACCATGTCTTCCGGCTTCATGCCGTCATATTCTACCCCGGAGGGTTTGATGACAAACAGCCCGCTCTCCCGGTCAATCGCGCTGACATTGCCCCAGGTAAAGGTCACCATGTGGTACTTCGGCAGCAGCAGGTTGGCCCGGCATACTTCTTCTTTCAGTTTTTCCAGCATCTCGTTTCTCCTTATTCGGTCACTTCATAGAAAGCTGCTTCATTGCGGGTGTGGTTGGCTGCCAGAATGTACTCTTTGCCATGGTGATGGATGACATCCAGGTTTGCCGGACCGCCGCCCCGGTCAACTGTATGGACCTTATAGGCACCGTCCTCCCAGGTCAGCACGAAGCATTCGCAGTCAATCCGCCGGATACCGGCAACGAAGCACGGCCGGCCGCAGAGTGTTGTGCCGACCAGTGCATGGGCAAAGTCAATCCTGTTCGGATAGGTATAATCCACTTCGTACTTACCGTCTTTCAGTTTATAGACATTGATTGTATTCCCATGGAACGGTTCAATGGTCATGATCTCTTCTGCACCGTCGCCGTCGATATCGGCCAGGGCGATCTCCGAGATATTTCCTTCCAGGATCCGGGTGACTTTCCAGTCTTCCCCGTCATGCGGCGGGGTAACCCTGACCACACCGTAGTCCGAACCGAAATAACCGCACACCCGGCCTTCAAAGCTGCCGCGGGAATAACCGTGGTTCCGGTAATACCCGTCACCAAGCTGGCGCAGGACGACATTTTCGTTTTCCAGATCGGCCGGAATTTCCCCGACATAAATCTGGCCCGGACGGGTCCAGTCTTCCTTGTCCCGCTTGTCACGGGCGATAACCGCGCAGATGACATAATCCTTATCATCGACATGATAGATATCAAAGCGGTGCAGATACGGCAGGTTAAACAGGTTCCTGACCTGCCAGCCGTTTTCTGTCTTCCGGCCCCAGACAAGCTTTGCGGCAGACGGGCTGACTTTCAGATAGAATTCATTGACCGCAAGGAACTCCCCGGTCCGGGTCTGGAACGGGATGATCGACATACAGCCGCCGCGGTCACCCTCCCAGACTGTTTCCTTCTTCGCAAAGTATTCCCCCGTATAGGAATAACACTGGCTGTCCGGATTTTCCGACGCAAAAAAAGCATACACGTTGTCACCGATCTCCATATGACTTGTGCAATAGCATCTGACGATATCGTCAAGATGCGTTTTTGTGAATTTCATGATGGTTTCCTCCTGCAGAGCATGGCTGATTATATCTATAGCATAAACCACTT
>JAFRHT010000120.1 GCA_017433125.1 Solobacterium sp. | reverse complement strand
TGCCCGGGCAGTGGCGGGGCTGGTCGGTGTGGATGAATATCATTCTGAAGTTCTGCCGGAAGATAAGGCGGCGTTTGTGAAAGCGGAGCAGCAGGGCGGCAGCCGGGTCATCATGATCGGCGACGGCATCAATGACACGCCGGCATTGTCCCAGGCAGATGTTGCCGTAGCAGTTTCCAACGGGCCGGCCATAGCCAGGGAAATCGCCGATATCACGGTGCCGGAAAGCAGTCTTGAGGAACTGGTGACACTGCGCCGGCTGAGTACAGCCCTGACGGCCCGCATCAACAGCAATTACCGGTTTATCCTGTCGTTCAACTCGGCTCTGATCCTGCTGGGCGTGCTGGGTATTCTGCCGCCGTCAACCACAGCGTATCTGCACAATTTCTCAACCCTGGCATTGAGTATCCGGTCCATGACGGATGTATTGTGATATGCAAAAAAAGGGAAGGCCTTCGCTGACAGAAGGCCTTTTTATCCGTAAAATGGCGACGGAACATTCAGGAGAACACGCAGGGCCGGTTTCCGGGACAAAAAAACATTGAAAACAGTATTGACAGCAGGGCAGAAAGAGGGTATTCTTTCTTCAGTTAGTATTATCTAACCGAACAGCCGCGTGCGGCATATAATTTAGACCAACGGTTAGTTAACACTAACGGTGTTAGACGATTGCGTCATGTCGGACGACAACGAAAAGCGGCAGTAAATATTGAACGCCTGACCCCTACCTCCTTTGGCGGACAAAAGAACACTGCCATACCATGATGCCGGCAAACTGGCAGGCCGGCTCAGACTGCTCCAGCTGACTGCAGAATCACATCCCGAACGGATTCTGCAGTCTGCCGGATACAGCTATGAATCCAGCGTTGCACATATATATGAGTGACAGGAAATATATGACCCGAAAATTAACTTCAGCAAAAATCAGATATCTGTCAGTTCTCTATGAACTGTCACGGGATGGAACCGGAGTCAGAAGTGTTGACGTAGCCCGGGAACTTAACGTGTCACGGCCGAGTGTCCATTCCATGATGGAAAAGCTCAGAACGGAAGGATACATCAAGAAGGCCAGCTATGGGGCTGCCTACCTGACCGAACGCGGGGAAAATACTGCGGCCCGCTGTGCCGAGGAAATCAGAAAGCTGGCGGTTCCGAAAGCTGACTGACGGGAGGGAAAATCATGAAGACCATTGTGACCATGATCGCAGTCATCCTGATCATGAATGCTCTGCAGGAAGTAAAAAGAAGTCTGCTTGAGATCAGCCGCAAAGGGTGCTTTCCGGCTTTCCGAAAAACGGAACAGGGGTTCTGATCCGTGCCGGAAGAATTAGTGGTCCGCCATTGCGCACCGACCCTGGCCGGTCTTAAAACCGCAAGTCTGTTTACAGTGATTCCTGACAGCGAAGAAAAACTGCGCCAGGACGTCGCCGAGCTCAATGACAAGCTGAACAGCCACCGCATTCGTGCACTGGTACTCGGGCATATCCGCAACCGGGTCCGGATCTATCTTTACCGGCCGGACCGGCTGTGTAAGGACCTGCATGATGATCTGGCTGTACAGATCCTGTGTGAACGCGGCTATGATCCGGATGATCTGCGTCAGTGCCTGGACATACTCGTGCAGAAACTGGAAGGAAATGAGCAGTTCCCGCATGAAATCGGCTTGTTCCTTGGCTATCCGCCGGGTGATGTGCAGGGTTTTATTGAGAACCTGAAGCCGTGCAAGTGTGTCGGTGCCTGGAAAGTATATACAGATGAAAGAACTGCCCGGAAAACCTTTGAACGGTTTCAGAAGTGCAGGGATATCTACGAAAAACAAGTCTCAAACGGCATTCCGCTGCAGCGGCTTGCCGTTTGATAAAAAACCAATTTCGAGGAGGGAATCATGAGCAAAATTGCAGTAGTTTACTGGAGCGGAACCGGCAATACGGAGAAGATGGCGCAGGCTGTCGCGGATGCGGCTTCTGCCAAAGGCGCGGATGTTGATCTGCTGACCGTTGACGCGTTCGATACCGGGGCGGTATCCGCATATGATGCTATCGCGTTCGGCTGCCCGGCCATGGGCGCTGAAGTGCTGGAAGAAAGTGAATTCGAACCGATGTTTGCGGCTGTCGAAGGATCTCTCGGCGGCAAGACAATCGGCCTGTTCGGCTCCTACGGCTGGGGTGACGGCGAATGGATGCGTTCCTGGGAGGATCGCTGCCGTGCTGCCAATGCTGTCCTGGTCATGGATGGTGTCATGGCAAACAATGAACCGGATGATGAAGCACTGGCTGCCTGTGCCTCCCTCGGGGAAGCACTTGCCTGAGTGATTCAGCCTGCAGGATGCCGGATAGCCGGCATCCTGTTTTCTTTTTGACCGGAGGTGAGTGACGATGAAAGATGTGCTGATCGGTATATTGATTCCGTTTGCCGGCACAACGCTGGGCGCCGGGTGTGTCTATTTCATGCGCGGCAGGATGAACCACATGGTACAGCGGCTGCTGACCGGCTTTGCGGCCGGGGTGATGACGGCCGCATCGGTCTGGAGTCTGCTGATTCCCGCGATGGAGCAGAATTCCTTTTCCGGGCATCTGCGGTTTATCCCGGCTGTAATCGGCTTCTGGACCGGGATTTTCTTCCTGCTGGTGCTGGACGGCACAGTGCCGCATCTGCATATGGATACGGATATTCCCGAAGGCCGGCCCAGCCGCATGTCCCGGACAATGATGATGGTAATGGCGGTCACCCTGCACAATCTGCCGGAGGGCATGGCGGTCGGGGTCGTCTATGCCGGTTATCTGCAGGGCAGTGCCGGCATCAGCGCGGCCGGAGCCTTTGCGCTGGCCCTGGGTATCGCCATCCAGAACTTCCCGGAAGGGGCAATCATCTCAATGCCGCTGCATTCCGAAGGGGTGAGCCGGAACCGTTCCTTTGTGCTGGGAACACTGTCCGGACTGGTGGAACCTGTCGGCGCCTGGCTGACCATCCTGGCTTCTTCACTGGTCCTCAGGGCCCTGCCGTATCTGCTTTCTTTTGCGGCCGGGGCAATGATGTACGTTGTGGTGGAGGAACTGATACCGGAGATGGCCGAAGGGCATCATACCAACCTGACAACGGTAGCGTTTTCCCTGGGCTTTACCCTGATGATGATTCTGGATGTCGCTTTGTCATGACTGCGGTATACGGCCGGAATGAATGAGACAGGCTGGATTGTCGGGGCCGCATCAGCTAAACTGAACAATAGAATACTTGCTGAAGAAAGAAGGATGAGATCAAGATGAAAAAAATGAGTGCTGTTTCAGCGGCAGACCTGGACCGGATGAAGAAAACATATCTTCAGAATGAAAAGGCCAGGGTTGTCCGCAATGCTTTGACAACCAATGACATCGCTTCGATATCCCGGGTGCTGGAGGCTTCCGCAGCCAGTCCGAACATGTTCTCCATCGACATCAAGACCATGCCGGTTACCAACCAGATGCAGTCCGGCCGCTGCTGGATTTTCTCGGCCCTGAATGTCCTGCGGGAAATGATGGCGAAAAAGTATCATATTGACAAATTTGAATTCTCCCAGAACTATATCGCTTTCTATGACAAGCTGGAAAAAGTGAATTTCTTCATGGAAGCGGTCCTGCAGGAAATCGATACGCCCATGAACAATGAGGTTATGCGCTGGCTGCTCGAGACGGCGGTCGGGGACGGCGGCCAGTGGGACATGTTTGTTTCCCTGGTCAAGAAATATGGCCTATGCCCGAAGACAGCCATGCCGGAGACATACCAGTCATCCCACACCAGAGCCATGAACGGTATCCTGAACGGACGGCTGCGGAAGTTTGCGGCTGATGTGAAAAAAGCCCATGCAGCCGGGGATGACAAGGCTGTCGCCGGGCTGAAGAAGGAATGCCTGCAGGAGTGCTACGGGCTGATCTGTGACTGCTTCGGCCTGCCGCCGGAGAAGTTCACGTTTGAATACTGCGACAGCAGGAAAAAATACCACGCTGTCTATGACGTGACCCCGGCAGAACTGTATGAAAAGTATCTGCAGGTTGACCTGGATGACTACGTCGGCTTCATCCACGCGCCGACAGCCGACAAGCCGTACCATCAGATGTATACCGTACGGTATCTCGGCAACGTGGTATCCGGAAATCCGATTTCCTTCCTGAACCTGCCGCTGGATGAATTCAAGGAACTGATCCTGAAGCAGCTCAGGGCAAGGGAACCGGTCTGGTTCGGCTGTGACTGCGGCAAGGACGGCAACCGGGAAACCGGCCTCTGGGATGACGGCCAGTTTGATTATGAACATACGCTGGACATGCATCTGCAGATGAGCAAGGAAGACATGCTGGATACCCGCCACAGTGCCATGAACCATGCCATGGTCTTCACCGGCGTCAACCTGGTGGATGACAAGCCCAACCGCTGGAAGATCGAGAATTCCTGGGGTGAAAAGGTGGCCAATGACGGCTACTATATCTGCACCGACACCTGGTTTGACAAATACGTCTATGAAGCGGTGGTAAACAGAAAGTACCTGAGCCGGGAACATAAGAAGGTCCTGAAGCAGAAGCCGACCGTACTGGATCCGTGGGACCCATTCGGCTCGCTGGCTGACTGATATCGGGTAAGGCTGGAGAAAAAAGATGAAACTGACACTGGAAGGACTCCGGGATACTGCCGCCTGGCAGAAAGCCGGCATTGAACTGCCCGGATATGATCCGGCAGAACTGGCGGAAAAGACAAAAGAAAACCCGGTATGGGTGCATTTCGGCATCGGTAATATTTTCCGGGTATTCACGGGCAGCATTGCCGACCGTCTGCTGGAACAGGGCCTGATGGAAAGCGGTATTATCTGCGTGGAAAGCTTTGATTACGAGGTGGTGGATAAAAACTACCGGCCCTATGACAATCTTTCGCTGAACGTGATCCTGCACGCGGACGGCCGGGTGGACAGAAAGGTCATCGGCGTTTTCAGTGAAGCCGTCAAGGCCAGAACAGACTGTGCCGGGCAGTGGCAGCGGCTGAAGGAAATCTTCCGCAGTCCCTCCCTGCAGCTGGTCACCTTCACGATCACTGAGAAGGGCTATGCCCTGAAGAATGAGAACGGGGAATATTATCCGTTTGCTTTGAAGGATATCGAACAGGGGCCGGAGAACGTCACCAGTGTCCCGGCGATCCTGGCCGCGATGCTGAAGGAACGCTTTGAAGCCGGCCGCACCCCGCTGGCCCTGGTTTCGATGGACAACTGCTCCCGCAACGGGGAAACCCTGCGCAATGCGGTTCTCACCATTGCGGAAGCGTGGCATAAAGCCGGCCGGGTCAATGATGATTACATGGCTTATGTCAGCGATGAAAACACGGTTGCCTTCCCATGGACGATGATTGACAAGATCACACCCCGGCCAAGTGAAGCGGTGGCCGCAGACCTGGAAGCCCGGGGCCTGGAAAACATGCACCCGGTGATTACGGCAAAGCAGACGTTCATTGCCCCGTTTGTCAATGCGGAAGGGCCGCAGTACCTGGTGGTTGAAGACCATTTCCCCAACGGCCGGCCGCCGCTGGAAAAAGCCGGTGTGTACATGGCTGACCGGGAAACGGTAAACAAGGCGGAACGGATGAAGGTGACAGTCTGCCTGAATCCGATCCATACGGCCCTGACAACATATGACTGCATGCTTGGGTATGATCTCTTCGCGGACGGCATGCATGATCCGGAACTGGCGGAGCTGGCCAGACAGGTCGGCTATGTGGAAGGGATGGATGTCGTGCCCGATCCGGGTATTCTTTCACCGAAGGCGTTCCTGGATGAACTGTTTGAGGAACGTTTCCCGAACCGGTATCTCGGGGACACTTCCCAGCGGATTTCCGTGGATATCTCACAGATGACCGCGATCCGTTTCGGTGAAACCATCAAGGCCTATGTGCAGAAATACGGCTCGGCGGAACGGCTGACAGCCCTGCCGCTGGCCATCACCGGCTGGCTCAGATACATGCTGGCGGTGGACGACAATGGGGAACCGTTTGAACTGGCCCCGGACCCGCGGGGGAAGAAATCTGGAAATACATGCAGACACACTTCCGTCTGGGACATCCGGAAGAAATCGGGGATCAGCTGCGGCCGATCCTCAGCAATGCCGGCCTCTTCGGCATGAACCTCTATGACGCAGGCATCGGCAATAAGATCGAGCAGATGTTTGCCGAGGAAATTGCCGGACCGGGCGCCGTCAGGAAAACCCTGAAGCATTATCTGGATACCAACAGTTGAAAGCAGTAAAAATATCTGATGGGAAACTGCCTTGCACGGGCAGTTTTTCTTATGATACAAAATACATGTAAACAGACTTCTGAAAGGGGGAGGCAGTATGGCACTGATTCAGGTCAATTATCTTTCCAAAGCTTTATTCCGCACGGTACCTGTGCAGGTGATCCTGCCGGTAGACAGGATTTCGTTTGAAACCATGGACTATGAGCCGGTAAAGGAGAAATTCAAGACGCTTTACCTGCTGCACGGTCTGCTGGGCAACTATACCGACTGGGTCAGCGGCACCCGCATCCAGCGCTGGGCTGAAGAAAAGAATCTGGCCGTGGTCATGCCTTCGGGAGACAACTCTTTCTATGTCAACAGCCAGGTGGTCAACAATGATTACGGTGAATTCATCGGTCATGAACTGGTCGAAGTGACCAGACGCATGTTCCCGCTGTCTGATAAACGTGAGGACACGTTCATTGCCGGGCTGTCCATGGGCGGTTTCGGGGCGCTGCGCAACGGGATCAAATATGCGGATACCTTCGGTTATGTTGCCGGGCTTTCCAGCGCGGTGCACCTGTTTGAGGACAATGCGGACAATGTGGCCGGGGAAGGGCAGGTCTTCGGGGATATCGCGGCTGCCAGAAAGACAGATATGAACCCGAAGGTAGCCCTGGAGAATGTCCTGCAGTCCGGGAAGACACTTCCGAAGTTCTATATGGCCTGCGGCCTTTCCGACGGCCTGCTGGCCAGCAACCGGGATCTGCATGAATTCCTGGTTGAACACGGGGCGGATGTCACTTATATTGAAGAACCGGGTGCCCACGAGTGGGACTTCTGGGACAGACAGATCAAATGTGTGCTGGACTGGCTGCCGTTAGCGGCTGACAATGCCGGCATGAACAGCGGCAACGTGACAAAGTAAACAAAAAAATACCGGACGGAGGTCCGGTATTATTCTTCTTCCATGTAAGTGGCTTCCAGGCGCTTGTCAACCGGCGGCAGGGAACTGTCGTCGATCAACTGCAGGATCCGGCTGGCGGCGTACTGGCCCATTTCGTCGGTGGGCTGCTCGATCACCCGTCTCAGCATGGTATGGGGATCCTTGCCGGACATGAAGCCGACCAGGGTGACATCGGCGGCCGATTTGTTCTGCCGGTACAGATAGTGCACCAGGTCTTCGGTCAGCCGTTCGTTGGAGATGATCACGGCTGTACAGCCGTCTGCCACAAGCTTCTCATAACAGACCGGGGAGGAATTCCGCAGCGAGTCACTCGGAACGCAGTTGGCTTCCAGATGCAGGTCCTTCATCGCGTCGAGATATGCTCTGGTCCGCTCGACGGTAGTGGAAAGGGCTGCCCTGGCACCGATCATGCCGATGCGGGAATGACCTTCCTGATGCAGGCGGACAACCGCCCGGTACACTGCCTGGTAAGTGGAGATGAAGACACTGTCAACGGTGCTTTCTTCCGGCTTGCGGTCAATCAGGATGACCGGTATGTCACCGGGCAGATGTTTCTGCAGTTCATCCCAGTCCATCTGGGCAGTGGAAAGGATCAGCCCGTCGACGGATGACTTGTTGACGGCAGCCAGATGGTTCTGTTCACGCTGCCAGTCTTCATGCGTATTGGCGAGCAGCAGCTGATATCCCCGGGCTGACAGAGCTGTTTCAATCGATTCGATCAGCGAGACGAAAAAGTAGTTGTCAACATCTGAAATGATGAACTGGATCTTGCCGGTCTTGCCGGTTTTCAGGGTCCGGGCCGAAGCATTCGGAACATAGTTCAGCTCCCGGATCGCCTGGTTGACCTTGTCCCGGGTTTCCTGCGAAACATAGCGGGTATTGTTAAGCACATGGCTTACCGTAGTTGTGGATACACCGGCCCGGCGGGCCACATCGATCATGCTGACGGGACTCTTTTTTTCGGTCATAAAAATGAACTGCCTTTCAGCGATATTATAGCCTCAGAAACAGGCCTGTCAAAGGATTTGAAAAGGGGTTCTTGCGGAAACCGAAATCAGTTTTTGGGTTTCTTTCGAAAAAACCCTTTACAAATGTTTTATAGATATGTAATGATGTTTTCGACGCCGAGCAATCGTTTGCGCAATCGATTGCCGAAAGCGATTACAGTACGAAGGGATGACCTTCAGATTATTTTGATCCACGAAGAAAGCGCTTCCTGCGCAGTGGGAAAGGAGAGAGCAGATTATATGTCACTCGTCAGCTTGAATTTCGAAAGTGAATATCTGAACCAGAACGAGACAGTGGAAATCATCCTGCCGGATAAGCCGCGCGGTGTTTCCATGAAGAAGTTCTACACACCCGAGAAAAAGTACAAGGTACTCTGGCTGCTGCACGGCACCTACGGCGATGCGACCGACTGGCTGCGGCGGACAAGAATTGAACTGTATGCCAGTGAGAAGGACATGATTGTCGTCATGCCTTCCGCCATGAACAGTGACTATGTCAACTGGCCGAAGTTCGGGCTCGGCTACAATTTCTATGATTTCTTCGTCAAGGAACTGATGCCGATGGTCTACAGCTGGTTCCCGGCATCCCCGAAGAAGGAAGACAACTTCATCGCCGGCCTGTCCATGGGCGGTGAAGGCGCGGCTGCCATTGGCCTGACCAACCCGAAGCTGTTCGCCAAGGTCGGCTGCCTGTCATTCCCGCTGGTCAACTACCACAAGCATCCGGACGGCAACTTCATAACCGGAGCTGTCGGCAAGGGCATGCGGACCCGCTTCGTCAACGAAGTGGAGAACTGCGGCGGCATGGAAGGCTTCATGAAGTCTCCGTACAACACCTGGGACATCTTCTTTGAAGGCAAGAAGAAGCTGCCGGAACTGTTCTTCTATATCGGCGATGAGGACTTCCTGTACAAGGCCCATCTCGAATTCAAGGAAGAACTCGAAAAGAGCGGCAAGAAGGCCTTCATCCAGGAATACCCGGGCTACCATCATGAATGGCGGGTCTGGGACATGGCCATCGAAGACTTCATCAACAAGTGCGATCCGGACACCATCGGGGCCGGCAACCGCTTCTGATCAGGCTTCTACAGAAGGAATTCTGTTGAGCATATGCAAATTCATTTCGCAAAAAATTAGGAGGAAAAGAAATGAAAAAGTTCAAGAGTTTGGCTACACTCGGACTCGCTCTGACAATGGCAGCAAGCCTCGCAGGCTGCTCCAATGGCGGCGCGTCCACACCGTCCGCAGCTCCGGCTGAAGACGAAACAACAGTCAAGATCGGCTTCACAGCCATGAACCTGACTGACCCGTTCCAGATCGCTGTCCGTGACACTGTCAAGGATCTGGCCGAGGCTGAAGGCTGGGAATTCCAGTCCGGCGACGGCAACGGCGACAACGCCAAGCAGATCAACCTGTGCGAAGACATGATCAACGCCGGTATCACACACCTCGTTCTGTGCCCGGTTTCCCAGGATGGTATCCTGCCGATTCTGGAACTCTGCCAGGAAAAGGGTGTTACTGTCATCAACTACGACTCCGCAGTTGCTGACCGTGACCTGGTTGCCTGCTTCATCGGTTCCGATAACTACAGTGCAGGCCAGCTGGATGCTGAATACCTGAATGAAAAGTATCCGGACGGCGGCGCTATGCTGATCATCGACAACCCGAAGGCTGAATCTGTTGTTGCCCGTGTCAAGGGTCTGACAGAAAACCTGAATGAAAACTTCGAAATCGTAAACGACTACAACATCTCCACTCTGGAAGAAGTTCTGTCCGGTACAGAAGACACTCTGCAGGTTCATCCGGAACTGGCCTTCATCTTCGGCCTGAATGACTCCTGCGGTCTGATTTCTCTCGGTGCTGTCCAGTCTGCCGGCCGCGATGACATCGTCGTCGTTTCCGTTGACGGTTCCCCGGATGGCCAGGCTTCCATCGCTGACGGCGGCCTGATGGCTACAGCTGCCCAGTCCCCGGTTACAATCGGTAAGGAAGTCTTCGCAGCTCTGCAGAAGTCCGTTGCCGGTGAAGAACTGTCCGATGTTGACGTTCCGTGCTTCCTGATTTCCCAGGAGAACATTGCTGATTACGATGTCACACAGTGGCACTAATCTGTAACAGAACAAAGCTAATCATTTAAACAGTTAGACGTAAGGAGGGGATCATTTTGAGCGAAAAACCTGTCTTACTTGAAATGAATGGAATCCACAAGAGTTTTCCGGGCGTTCATGCGCTGGATAACGTTCATCTGGACCTGCGGGCCGGTGAAGTCCACGCGCTGCTTGGTGAAAACGGCGCAGGAAAGTCCACGCTGATCAAGGTTCTTGGTGGTATCTACTCTAAAGATGAGGGCGAAATCATCATCAACGGCGAACATGCGGAAATCAAGAGTGTCAAGGATGCAGAGAAGTACGGAATCAGCATCATCCATCAGGAAATCGTGCTGGTGCCGGAAATGTCCATTTCTGACAATATTTTCCTGGGCAAGGAAGAAGGACCGGCGTTCTCCATTTCCCGTTCGGCAATGGAAAAAACAACGCAGGAACTTCTGGATTCATTCAACATGGGTCTGAAGGCTACGCAGATGGTCTCCTCCTTGAATATTGCTCAGCAGCAGATGGTGGAGATTATCAGATCTACATTCAGCAATGCCAAGATTATTGTCATGGATGAGCCGACATCATCGCTGTCTGACAAGGAAGTCGATGCACTGTTTGATACGATCAGAAACCTGAAGGCGCAGGGAATCGGCATTATCTACATTTCCCATCGTATGAGTGAGCTGGATCAGATTGCTGATCGTGTCTCGGTATACCGTGACGGCAAGTACATTGCCACCAGGGAAGTCAAGAACACCACAGTGGATGAACTGATTGAACTGATGGTCGGCCGTGCGGTCGGAAACTACTACAACCGGACTTACAACGAATGCACGGAAACAATCATGGAAGTCCGGAATCTGTCCAACAAGAAAGTACACAATGTATCGTTTGATCTGAAAAAAGGTGAGATCCTCGGCTTTGCCGGACTGGTCGGCGCCGGCCGGACGGAAACCATGCGGGCGATCTTCGGCATGGACAAGAAGGACTCCGGTGAGATCATCATCGAAGGCAAGCCGGTCACCATCAACAGCAGTAAGGATGGTCTGGCCGCCGGGATCGGCCTGGTGCCGGAAAGCCGCCGTGAAGAAGGCATCTTCCCGGATCAGAACATCAGATTCAACGAAACAATCAAAGTTCTCTCCGAATTTATCAAGAACATGCGCGTAGATTCGAAGAAAGAAAATGAGATTGCCGAAAGATACATGAAAGAACTGTCGGTCAGGGCACCGGGTCTCGGAACGTTTGTCGGCAATCTGTCCGGCGGCAACCAGCAGAAAGTGGTTATCGCTTCCTGGCTGGCCGCAAAGCCCAAAATTCTGATTATGGATGAGCCGACCCGCGGCATCGATGTCGGGGCCAAAGCCGAAATCTATACGATCATGAATGATCTTGTTAAAAATGGTGTTTCCATCATCATGGTATCTTCTGAACTTCCTGAAGTCATCGGTATGAGTGACCGGGTTGTGGTAATGCGCAGCGGTGAAATCTCTGCCATTCTCGACCGGAGTGAAGCTGACCAGGTAACCATCATGAAGAACGCAGTCAACATTTAACGGAGGAAAATAAAATGAGTGAAAAAGAAATCACCGCTAAAAAATCAATCCTCGATAGTGATAACCCGGTCATTCAGTACGTAAGGCGGAACGGCGGTATCATCATCGGTTTCATCATTCTCTGTGTCATTATCCAGTTCAATACGCCGCAGTTCCTGACCTGGGCCAACATCGTCAGTGTCCTGCGTCAGATTTCCACCAACCTGTATCTCGCTTCGGCGATCACGATGATCCTGATTGCCGGCGGCATCGACCTGTCCGCGGGCGCAATCGTGTCACTGTCCAGCGTCATTGTCGCGACCTGCATGGTCAACTACGGGTTCTCCATCCCGGTGGCAATCATCTGCGCTGTTATCATGGGCGCCTTCGTCGGCTTCCTGAACGGTACGATTATCTACAGAACCGGCCTGCCGCCGTTCATCGTCACCTATGCGATGCAGTGCATCTGCCAGGGTGCGGCATATGTCTGGACCGGCGCGCAGCCGATCCGTCTGACCGACAAGAACTTCATTTTCCTGGGCACAGGCTTTGTCGCAAACGTCATTCCGATGCCGCTTGTATACCTGTTTGTCATCCTGGTGTTTGTCTGGTACATTCTCAATCGGACAAAGCTGGGCCGCCACATCTACGCAACCGGCGGCAACGAAAAGGCAGCTGAGTTCTCCGGTGTCAACATCAAGCATGTCCGCTGGTTTGTCTATACATTCTCCGGCATCATGGCAGCCTTGGCAGGTATCGTCCTGTCGGCCCGTATGTACTCCGGTCAGCCGGCTGTCGGCGCGAATGCTTCCATGGACGCGATTGCTTCGGTTGTTCTGGGCGGAACTTCCATGGGCGGCGGCCGCGGCTTCATCGGCGGTACGATCATCGGCGCGCTGCTCATCGGTGTCATGAACAACGGTCTGAACCTGGCCGGCATCGACAGCTACTGGCAGATGGTTGCCAAGGGTATCATCATCCTGATTGCTGTATATGTTGACTTCGTGAAGCAGGGCAAGAAGTTAAGGAAATAATCAGGTTACAATACAGCGGTCATTGCTTGCAGTGACCGCTGTATTTCAAGAAAGAGGAAAGAATAATGGCATATATCAAGACACATTTCTTTTCAACAGCGCTCTGTTTCGGGACAGATATCAATATCTTCATTCCGACGCCGGATGCTGATGAGCTTCTGACCGGCAAGAAGAATGACTATTTTGTCCCGGGCGTCAAATACCAGGTACTTTACCTGCTGCATGGTGCCTACGGTGACTACACCGACTGGCTCCACCTGACTTCCATCGAGCGTTATGCGCAGGATCATAAGATTGCTGTCATCATGCCGAGTGCGGCAAACAGTTTCTATCAGAATATGAATTACGGCAGTGACTATCTTACCTACATCTGCGAAGAACTGCCGAAGTTCTGTGAAGCCAATTTCCCGATTTCCCCCAGACGGGAGGACACATTCGTGGCCGGTCTGTCCATGGGTGGTTACGGGGCACTCAAGGTTGCGCTGGAGCGGCCGGACAAGTTCAGCTGTGCCGTCAGCCTGTCGGGTGCGATTGATCTCGAAAATGTCATCGGCGGCCTGGCTGGCATGCCCGGTTCACCGTTTGTGCCGCAGGACATCTTCGGCGATAAGGAGATTGCCGGCTCTGATGCTGACATCTTTGCCCTGATCCGGAAACTGCAGGCGGAAGGCAGGGAACTGCCGAAAGTCTACATGGCCATCGGCACGGAAGATTTCCTTTATGAAGCCAACCAGTCGGCCAGACAGAAGTTCGCTGCCCTGGGCGTGGATGTCACTTACGAAGAAGGTCCGGGCATTCATAACTGGATCTTCTGGGATGCCTATATCCAGCATGCTCTGAACTGGCTGCCGCTGAAGAATGCACCGCTTTGAGGAGGATGAACCATGGCACATTTAGATGTAAGCTTTTTCTCTTCCGCACTGAGGAAGAACGCGGAAATCACGGTCATCCTGCCGAGCGTGAGCGCTGATGACTATCTGTTTATTGAAGACCATCCGGACTATTACAATCCGGAAACAAAGTTCCAGACCCTGTACCTGCTGCATGGCTCCTATGGGGATTTCATGGACTGGGGCCTGCTGACCAGCATTTACCGCTATGCGCAGGAAAACTGCGTGGCAGTGGTTATGCCGAGCGGCGAAAACAGCAGCTACCTGACCATGCGGCACGGCGAAGATTATCTGCGGTATATTTCCGAGGAACTGCCGGCTTACTGCACAACCCTGTTCCCGCTGTCCACAAAACGCGAGGATACGTTTATTGCCGGGCTCTCCATGGGCGGCTACGGGGCCTTCCGGGCAGCCCTGGAACATCCGGAGAAGTATGCGGCTGTGGCCAGCCTGAGCGGCAACCTCGACAAGGCCGAGCAGAAGAGCGTCGGCAACCATGTCAACAAGATGCCGCTGAATTACCGCCGGGCCACGATGGGTGATGAACTGAGCATCAAGGGAACTGACGATGACCTGCGGGTCCTGCTGAAGAAGCGGGTTAATGCCGGCGCTGAACTGCCGGCCATGTATCACACTATCGGCGACGAGGACTTCCTGCGGGCGGACGGTGAGAACTTCCTGGCCTATGCGAAGGAACTCGGCGTGGAGATCGAATACCATGTCCACCCGGGTGTGCACAACTGGATCTTCTGGGACAGATACATTCAGGATGTACTGGCCTGGCTGCCGCTGAAGAAAGATATGGTCAGGTAAGTATATGAAATTCATTGGAGTCAGAATTCTCAGCCCGGAGCCGGCAGAAACGGCTGCCCGGCTGAGTGAAAAACTGCAGCTGCCATGTGAAACGGCAGGGGATGATTATGTTGTCGGCGCACCTGGCTGTGAGATCCGCTTTACAAAAGGGGACATCGCGGCGCCGCAGGAAGCGCAGGAAGGCTACTATGTCGGCCTGCAGCATCTTGCCTTCAACAGTACGGATCTGCCTGCCAGTGTAAAGCTCTGCCTGGAACACGGCACGGAGCTGACCAATGGTGAAGCCATCAGCTACAACCCGAAAATCTGGGGCACCGGCATGAACTATGTCAACCCGGTCTGTCCGGATGGCTACGGGCTGGAAATCTGCCAGCGGCTCGATCTGCCGGCAGCTCCGATGCGCGGGATGACCTGCGGCATGGAGCATATCGGCATTCCGGTCAGAAATCTGGAAGAAAGCATTGCCTGGTATGAAAAACTGGGCTTCAAAGCCGGTTCGGTTGTCCTCAACCACCGGGACAGCGACAACGCCGACATCCACTGCGCCATGCTGGAAGGCGACGGCGTGATCCTGGAAACCTATGAGTTCCAGCACATGGATCATGAACCGTTTGCCAATCAGTCTTTCCATGCCCTCCGGTTTGCCGGGGAAAAAGATGAAGTCCTGACCGGTCCGAACGGCGAAATTATCGAAGTGACAGCGGCGTAGAACAAAAATACGAAAGAAGGATCAGCATATGGAAAAATATCAGCTGGGAACAAAAGAGAACACGGCTTTTCTGAAAGCACTGCAGGATGAACTTCTGGTTTTCGGCACGGGTTTTGCATCCCCGTCCGGAGCTTCCTATTATCTCGGCGATGACGGCAGACCGATGCCCGGCCGGAATCTGGAAACCTGGATTACGTGCCGCATGGCGCATGTCTACGCGATTGGCGAAGCCCTCGGTTTTGTCGGCAGCGAAGCCCTGATTGATGCGGCTTTGAAGGGACTGAACGGGGTGCTGAAAGATACTGTCAATGACGGCTGGTATCCGGCTGTGACCCCGGATCTCAAACCGCTGCCGGAGAAGCAGTGCTATGGCCACGCGTTTGTCATCCTGGCCGCCAGCAGCGCTTATCTGGCCGGCCGTCCGGGGGCAGAAGAGCTTCTGGATGCGGCCACGAAAGTCTTCCTGGACAAGTTCTGGGATGATGAAACCGGTCTGTCCAGGGATACCTGGAACACGGAGTTTACAGAACTTTCAACATACCGCGGCCTGAATGCGAACATGCATTCGGTGGAAGCGTTCCTGTCGGTGGCTGACGTGACCGGCGAGGAGATCTGGCGGCAGCGGGCCGGGCGGATCATTGACCATGTGCTGGCCTGGGCCGAAAACAACGAATGGCGGATTCCCGAGCACTTTACGGAAAACTGGGAAGCTGCCCTGGA
This sequence comes from Solobacterium sp., assembly GCA_017433125.1. Lineage (GTDB taxonomy): Bacteria > Bacillota_I > Bacilli_A > Erysipelotrichales > Erysipelotrichaceae > Bulleidia. Next base: position 1,686 of record JAFRHT010000120.1, on the reverse strand, counting down.
ATACAATGCCGATAAGCCGGACGATCCGTTCAAGCCATATGGGGCGACCCCGGGGCACGGCATTGAGTGGGGGCGTCTGGTGACCCAGTGGGCCCTGTCCACATTCCGGAATGAACCGGAAAAAGCCGGACCGTATATTGAAAAAGCCTGCCGGCTGTATGAGCAGGCCGTGGCTGACGGCTGGTGCGCCGACGGCGAACCGGGCATTGTCTATACGACCGGCTGGGACGGCAAACCGGTAGTGCATGACCGCATGCACTGGACCCTGGCCGAGGCCATCAATACTTCGGCTGTCCTGTACCATGTGACCGGCAATCAGCTTTATGCTGATCAGTACGCACAGTTCATGAAATACCTGAATGAAACAGTCCATGACCCGGTCAACGGTTCCTGGTACCATCAGTTGGACGAGCACAACAAACTCAAGGAGACGGTATGGCCGGGCAAGAGTGATATTTATCACGCTCTGCAGAGCATGATCATCCCGCGCCTGGATCCTTCTGTATCGGTAGCTGTGGCCGCGAAAAAAGGCCTGTTCCTGGAGGAAGCAAAATGACAGAAAAGAAATATGATGTAACCGCGCTGGGTGAGCTGCTGATCGACTTCATCGGAGCCGGGGACAGTGAGTTCGGCAATCCGCTTTATGAAGCCAATCCGGGCGGGGCGCCGTGCAACGTGCTGGCCATGCTGCAGAAGCTGGGCAAAAGGACAGCTTTCATCGGCAAAGTCGGTAATGACGGCTTTGGCCGCCAGCTGAAGGATGCCGTGGATTCCTGCGGTGTGGACCTGAGCGGTCTCGTGATGGACGATGAAGTCCATACCACACTGGCATTTGTCCACAAACTGCCCGACGGCGACCGGGACTTCTCGTTCTACCGGGGTCCGGGTGCGGACATGATGCTGAAGGCTGAAGAAGTCAATGAAGACCTGATCAAAAATGCCAGGGTATTCCACTTCGGCTCGCTGGGACTGACAGATGAACCGGTGCGCAGTGCGACACACAAGGCCCTGCAGATCGCCGAAGAAAACGGCGTGTTGAGATCTTATGATCCGAACCTGCGGCCGCCGCTGTGGTCAAGTGATGAACTGGCCCGGGAACAGATTCTCTGGGGCATGGCACACTGTGATATCCTCAAGATCGCAGACAATGAGATCCGCTGGCTGAGCGGGAAGGAAGACTTCGATGAAGGCATTGCCTGGCTCAGGGAGCAGTTCGATATCAAACTGATCTGCCTGACGCTTGGCCCGGACGGCAGCCGGGTGTACTACTGGGATGACCGTATTGAAGTACCGGGTTTCCTGCAGGAGAACACGATCGAGACAACCGGGGCAGGGGACACGTTCTGCGCCTGTATGATCAACGCAGTGCTCGAGACAGGGCTGGATAATTTCACTCCGGCGAGTCTGAAGGAAGCCGTAACATTCGCCAACGCGGCCGCTTCGATCATCACGACCCGCAAGGGCGCGCTGAAATCAATGCCGGAAAAGCAGGAAGTCGTTGATTTCCTGGCCGGTCTCAGGTAATTCTTAACTTTTTATCATTTACACCAAGGATGGCAGTAAAGCCATCTTTTTTTTGCATAACGATTAAATATGTAACAATATACGGGGTACTTTTATGCCTTATTTGTGTTCATTTTGTGAAAATTATTGTTGAAAGCGTATTCATGCAGGGGTATAATGCAC
>JAFRHT010000119.1 GCA_017433125.1 Solobacterium sp. | reverse complement strand
TTTTTAGCGCGGGCATGGAGATACATCACCAGAAGACCGACAAAGTCGATCCTGCTGATGATTACATTCTTTGTCATCGGGAACCTGGTCATTCTCGGTCTCGGCATATCCACAGCGGCAGAAAATGCCAAGATCCTCACCCGTATGAACATGCGGGCAGCGATCAGTTATGAAGTGGACTACGAGAAATTCTATGAATGGGTCAACACGCTCGAGGACGAGGATGAGATCAACCAGGCGTACCGTTCCTATCCGACAGTTGATGAAGAGATGGCGCTGAAACTGGCTGAGGATGAGCGGGTCAAGGCATTCAACTACAACATCACGAACATGGCGTATTCCCATGGTTTTGACAGTGTGCCGGTCGGCAATGAGGAAAACCGCGGCACCAGCACATACATTGACGAAGAAGGCAACGAACAGGCCTATATCGAGCCCAACATTGCCATCAACGCGAACATGTTCCCGAATATGATCGAACTGGCGGAAGGCACCTATACGGTGGTGGAAGGCCGTTTCTATGATCAGAATGATATTGACAGGGCTGCACCCGTCTGCCTGATCACTTCAGAAATGGCCGAGGTCAACGGACTGAAGGTCGGTGACTCGATTTCCTATACGATGTTCGGACAGTGGGAGAAAGCCGAACTGGAACAGAACGGGGTGGATACCGAGGATATTTATCAGGAACTGGAAATCATCGGTATCTTCAACAATGCCAACGAGGTTGATCCGAACTCGGACCGCTTCCGCTGGATGGGTCCTTCGGAGTCCCCGAAGAATATCATCCTGATGCCGCTGACGTCTTACGGCGAGTATGCCAAAGCGCTCACACGGAAGATGTACGAAGAGGTCTATATGAAGCAGAATCCAGAAGCCTTTCAGGATATTGACCTGGATGAACAGCTGGAAGGAACCACCCGCCCGAGCCGGGTCATCTATCTGCTTAATGATCCGCTCGATGTCGATGATTTCATCCGGGATCATCAGAATGATATCGGTGAATATCTGAAACTGAACGCCAACAACGACCAGTTCAAGAAACTGGCCAGACCGCTGGATACGCTGAGCTTCTTTGCCGGCATCATTGTCTGGATCGTGGTCATCAATGCCATCGTCATCATCTCGCTGGTAACGGCCCTGACGCTGAAGACGCGGGAATACGAGATCGGGGTGCTGCTTTCCATCGGTGTTTCCAAGGCCAAGATTATCCTGCAGCTGTTTGCGGAACTGATCCTGATTGCGCTGCTGGGCTTCTCACTGGCAGCGGTGAGCGGTTCCCTGATGGCCGGCAGTGTGGGCCGGGTGGTATTGGACTACCAGACCAACACGGAAGCTCAGTACGGTGAAGTGACGGATGACGGGGGTTACTACTGGTATGGTGACGGGGACTACTTCACCACGGTGACCCAGGATGATCTGCTGTCAAAGTATGAGGTGAAGATTTCCCCGCTGCTGATCGGCGAGATCTACCTGCTCGGCACGGCAGTTGTGCTGGTGGCGATTGTTGTTCCTTCGTTTATGATCATGCGGCTGAATCCGAAGCAGATTCTGCTGGAACAGAACTGAGGTGACAGGGATGAGTACAATTCTGAAACTGGAGAATATCTGTTACGGATATGAGGACGGCGGTTACCGCCGGGAAATCCTGAAGAACCTGTCCTATGAATTTGAAGCCGGCACGTTCTACACGATTCTCGGGCCTTCGGGTTCGGGCAAGACGACCCTGCTGAGCATCATGGCCGGCCTGGATAAACAGGAATCCGGCAAGGTGTACTACGAAGGAGAAGACATCGATACGATGGGGCTGTACAAATACCGCCGCAATAAGATCGGGGTTGTTTTTCAGTCCTACAACCTGGTCAATTATCTGACCGGGGTGGAGAATATCCTTCTGGCCATGACGGAAACGGATAACCAGCTGCCGCCGAATCAGAAGGAACTGGCTTATGCACTGCTGAACATGGTGGGGATTGCGAATACCAAGGCAGACCGGATGATTTCCAAACTGTCCGGCGGTGAACAGCAGCGGGTTGCCATTGCCCGTGCCATTGCCGGCAACGTGGACCTGATCTTTGCGGATGAACCGACCGGAAACCTGGATACTGAAACGGAACAGGAGATCATAAAACTGTTCCAGATGCTGGCTGATGAGTATGGCAAGACGATCATCGCCGTGACCCACTCCAATGAAGTATCCAAGCTGTCTGACCGGCGCATCCTGCTGAAAAACGGCGTCCTGAACGATATTCAATAAGAGAAGCTGAAAAAACTTCTCTTTTTTTTGCAGCATTTCAGTTTCCGGCGGTGTTTCCATAGTGACAGGAGGTAAAAGAATATGAGACCTGACAGCGCAAAACAGCTGAATCACCTGACGCCGACGGAACGGAAAATCCTGGAATTCCTTCAGGATCATCCGGAACGGCCATGTTCGCCGGAAGAAATCTACACGGCTGTCTGGCAGGCTGAACCATTCGAATGCCGCGGGGTTGTGGCGGTTCACCTCTGCCATCTCCGTGAAAAGATCAAGGAGATGCCGGCAGCGCCGAGTATTATTTCCCTGTGGGGCAGGGGATACCGGCTCGTAACAGAATAACGGAGGAAAGAAATGAAAGGAGTACTGATTATGACGGCACTGGCTGCACTGCTGTGCAGCTGTGCCGGCAAGCGAGATAAGCCGCCCTCCGGGCTGGCCAATCCCTGGAAAGAGGTGGACGGTCCGGAGGCGGCAGCGTCTGAAGCCGGGTTTGAGATTACGGTGCCGGAGCAGATCGAAGGATATGGGGCCCCGGTCTACCGGGTAACAGAGAATATGATCGAAGTACTTTATCAGGCTGGAGAAGACAGGCTGGTCATCCGCAAGGCCCCGCTGACCAGGACGGAGGGCGTGAAGGACAATATTGCCGGCGATTACAGCAAATATGAAGAATTCCGCATCATCGACGGGATTGACTTCTGCCTGGAAACCCGCGGCAATACCGGCCTTATCAACAACGCCGTATGGGATGACGGCACAATGAATTACGCAGTCATCGTCAATCCCGGCACATCGCACGGCCTGGAATTATCTGTTATCATGGAGCTGATGAAAGCCGTGAAATGAGATGGCACTATCCGTGCAGGAAATCCGCATCCGCAGACTGCTGAATACCTATGGCGACAGCATTTTTCGGCTTGCCCTTTCATACCTGCACAATGAGGCGGA
>JAFRHT010000012.1 GCA_017433125.1 Solobacterium sp. | reverse complement strand
CAAACCCGTCCGGTGGATTTTCTCAGAATGACTTTATTTTGCCAGACCGTAGAACTGTTCCACGGTCAGGCCGGAATTCTTGATTGCCGTGGCTTCTTCCACACCTACATACCGCCAGTGCCATGGGGAATAGGTAATTCCGGTAATTCCTTCCTTCTGATAAGGATACCTCATAATCCAGCCGTACTCATGGGCATGCTTGTTCAGCCAGGTAAAGGATGAGTACTGCTCGAAGCAGGCCTGCAGTTCGCACTTGCCGTTCCAGTTGCCCAGATCCGCACCCAGGCCAAGCTGGTGCTCGCTGCCGCCCGGATGGCAGTCCATCATATCGGCCCGTGACCGGCCATAACGTTCCTCATAGGTATACCACAGGGATTTCTGCTCGCTATAGGAACGGTAGCCGCTGACCAGCTTGAGATAGACATTTTCCTGCTGGGCCGCCGCAAACATGGCCTTGAGCTGATCGGCTGCTTCCTGCCGCAGCTTCTGCGGATGATCGCTCTTGACATCAACAGTCACCAGGTCAGCCGGCACGTAATCAGCCGGAACCGTCCGCCACTTGTTCACCACCCGCTGCAGGGAATCATCCGCGTCGATGTCCACCGGTACCGGGGTCGGTTCCGGGGTCGGCGTCGGCGTGGGTTCCGGGGTCGGCGTCGGCTCAACCGTCGGCTCCGGTGTCGGGGTCGGCGTCGGCGTCGGCTTGGCCGGGGCAAACGGATCACCGTTGTTGCTGAGGGCCAGGTATCCCAGCCCGCCCAGGATCATCAGGGCCAGGACCGCAATAATAATCAGTTTTGTACGAAAACTTTTATCCATATTCATCACCAGTAATGATTATATCATTGTGTTTCATTTTTTCCTGATTGGATTCAGTACAGAATCACTTTTTGTTCAGATAATCTTCAGACAGGCCTGTTATTCTCTGACTGTATCCGGAAAAAGGAGGATAAAACGATGAAAAAGAAAAATATGATGACCGGTGCCGCGCTGGCACTGGGCCTGACCCTGGCAGGATGCTCTGCCGATACAGCCGCAGCTTCCCCGGCAGCCGAAAGCAGCACCCCGGCCTCGGCGGTCCAGACGGCCCAGGCTGTACTGAACAGCACGGAAACCATGGTCACCGATGTCAGCATGACTTCCGGCGGTGCCATTGACACAGCCGATCTCTTCACGGAACGGGACCTGACCCAGACCGCGGATGTATCCGAGGCGGTCTATTACACCGTGCAGGACGGGGAGAACATCACTATTACGGCAGAAGGTGTCTACGTTCTTTCCGGAACAGCGGAGAACATGACCGTGATCATCAGCGCCGATGACAGTGACAAGGTGCAGCTGGTGCTCAATGGCGTCAGCATCACCAATGAAAGCACGCCCTGTATCTTCGTCGAGAATGCCGACAAAGTCTTCGTTACCACCAGCAGTTCCGACAATACCCTCACCGTAACTGGTGCTTTCGCGGAAAACAGTGAACTCGATGCGGACGCCGTCATCACTTCGAAAGATGACATCGTCTTCAACGGGGTCGGTGTCCTGAACATCAATTCATCCGAAGACGGCATCGACGGGAAGGATGACATCAAGTTCACCGGCGGAACTTTGAATATCAGCTGCCAGGACGATGCCATTGAGGCCAATGATTCCTTCGCTGCCGCTGACGGAAAACTGACAATCAACGCAGCGGATGACGGCATCCACGCCGAGAATGAAGACGACAATACCAAGGGATCAGTATATTTCTGCGGCGGCACCTATGACATCACCGCCGGTGATGACGCGGTCCATGGTGAGACAATTGTGCAGATTGACGGCGGCACCTTTACGATCACGGGGGCCGAAGGCCTGGAAGGCACCTGGGTACAGATCAACGGCGGTGACATCACCATTAACGCGTCCGACGATGGCATCAACGCGGCCAACAAGTCCTCCGCCTATACGACCGCAGCAGAGATCAACGGCGGGACGATTACCATCACCATGGGCGCCGGCGACACGGACGCCGTTGATTCCAACGGCAATCTGATCATTACCGGCGGAACCATTGATATTACGGCCCAGTTCCCGTTCGACTACGACGGTCAGGTTGAGTTCACCGGCGGCACCGTCACCGTGAACGGACAGCAGGTCACGGCCATTACAAACCAGATGATGGGCGGCATGCCGGGTCAGATGCCGCAGGATGGCCAGACACCGCCGGACGGTCCCCAGGGACAGCGTCCCGAGGGCGGCCCGATGGGCGGCGGCATGCCAGGACAGATGCACCCGTAAAACAGACAAAGGACGATTCCTGATGAATCGTCCTTTTTGTTTGCTCTGCTGTACAGTTATTCGGTTTCTTCTTCCTGCTTTGATGTGTAGTAGCGGCTGTTATACCCGTAGGAGTGGTAACCGTAGCTGCCGGATCCGCCGCGGCCACCGTTGAGGATAAAGCCGCCGATTTCGACACCGGCTGCGGAGAGTTCCTGGATGCCGTTGACAACCACGCTCTTTTTCGCGTAGTCACACATGATGACATACAGGGCTTCATCAACATATTTGGAAACCAGCATTGCGTCCACCAGCATGGCTGACGGCGGGGTATCCAGGATAATGACATCGGCGATCTCCTTCAGGCCGTCAATCAGTTTTCCCATGTTCTTCCCGCTCAGCAGTTCCGGACGGACTTTTTCATCACCCCGGGAACCGAACAGAACGACCAGGTCCATGCCGTAGTCTTCATAGGAAACTGCCGCGTCGCTGAGCTTTGCCTTACGGGTCAGTACATCCGCAATCCCCGGCTGGTCTTCCGGAACCCGGAAGATTTCCTGCAGGGACGGGTTGCGCAGGTCACAGTCGATCAGTACGACTTTTTTGTTTTTGCCGGACATGGATATCGCCAGGTTGGCCGCGATGGTTGTCTTGCCCTCACCCGGCACGGAACTGGTCACCATGATGACTTTATGGCCGTTTTCCTCCAGCCTACGCAGTACCCGGGTACGGATCAGCCGCAGGGCTTCCAGATAATTCTCCTGGACATTGTGTTCCATGATGTTGATGCTGGAAGCTGTGTTCTTTCTCTTTTTCTTCCGGTATACCGGCAGGGTGCCGAGGTATTCAACATTGCTGAGGCTGCGGATATCACGGCTGGAACGGACCGTCCGGAACAACAGCATATACGCCGCTGAAATCAACAGTCCGGCGGCCAGGCCCAGAAGGCTGCCCTTCAGAACCTTACTGCGTACGGCTACCGCCCTGCCGCTGTCCTTCGGAATGCCGCTGTCATCAACGATTTCCATGTGGGTAGCGCCGACAACATACTCCGCTACCCGCGGATAGTTGTTGATAACGGACAGCAGTTCGTTATACGCCGTTTCCGGGTTGCCGGTGGAGACGCTGATTGTCAGCAGGTTGGTGCCTTCGATATTGCTGACCTTGATCGTCCCGGGCAGGGATTTGACCCCCATGTCAGCCATGATGACATCTCTCAGCACACCGCTGGTCAGTATGTACGGGAACACGGTGCCGAGCTGCTGGGCTGACTTGGCGTCCGCCCCGCTGTTTTCATCACCGGCATAGACCGCAACGGTTGCCTCGGCCTTGTACACCGGCACATAGGAATTCCGCACCCGCAGCCAGCTGGCCGCCCCGCAGGCCACCGTCAGAACAAGGACAATGATCCAGGTTCTCTTCAGGGCATGCAGAAAACTGTCAATGAACTGCGTTATATCCATTTTTTCGAGTTCGGTGTTCGCTGTGCTCATTCCTGCTCCTCAGTAAATGTCTGTTCTGCGGTATCATCGTCAGTATCTTCTGTAACAGTATCAGCCGCGGCCGGTTCTTCCGTGGCTGCCGGAGCCGGTGTCTTCCGTTCGGCATAGTGGCCGTATTTGCCGTACTTGCCGTATTTGCCGTACCGGCCATAGCGGCCATAGTTGCCGTAGCCATAGTGTGAACCGGCAGTCAGGCGGTCTGTGCCCGGCAGCACCATTACATCATTCAGGATGCATCCGGACATGTGGGCCCGGCACTTCTTCAATTCGTCAATGGCATCGTTGATATCAGCAGAAAGCATGCGGTTGTACTGCACGACGAGAATGCTGATGTCGGCACAGTTGGCAATCGCTTCCGCATCAGCCATCAGTGACATCGGCGGTGTATCCAGGATGATATAGTCGGATGAATCACGCAGCTTTGCCATCAGTCTCGCAAAGGCCCCGCCTTTGAGATACTCCGTGGAATCCTTTGTCCCCCGGCCGCACAGAATCATCGGCAGACGGGTGTTCTCATCCCGGTAGAGAATGTCTTTGGACAGTTCTGTATTCTCACTCAGCAGGTCCGTCAGTTCCCTTCCCTTTTCAACCGTAATGCCGAAAATCTTTGCCTGGGACGGACGCCGCATGTCACAGTCGACCAACAGCACCTTTTTCCCCTGGGCCTGCATCGTCAGGGCGAGGTTGGCAGCGACCGTGGACTTGCCTTCATGCTCGGCAACACTGCTGATCATGATGACCTTGGCACGATGGCGCTCAGCCGACTTCATGACCGCCGCAGCAATCTTCTTGTATTTTTCAACATAGGAAAAACT
>JAFRHT010000118.1 GCA_017433125.1 Solobacterium sp. | reverse complement strand
TCATCCGTGGCCGCCAGGGCAATGGTGATGCGGTAGGTCGGATCGGCGTACATTGCGTCATAAACCATGCGGATCTTCTCACCGCAGTACGGGCAGTGTTCCGCGAACATGGTGCCGTGGATGACCTTCTTCTTCAGCTTCGGATCCCGCCTGACATCGATCCGGTCATAGACCTTGACCGGGAAGACTCTGCCGCAGGTCGGGCAGGTTACTTTTTCAATATCATATCTTGCCATGGCATAACCTCCGTGGTGTCAGTGCAGATGATCGATGGTTTCGGTAATCTGGCCGCCGATAATCAGCACGAGGCAGATAATGATCAAAGCGGTCACGATCCGGGATATCACTCTGGCGGCGCCGGCCGCGGGTACCCGGATATGGAGAAACAGCACGAAAATGATATACGCTGACAGGACCAGCGTATAGGTCCAGTCCACCCCGATCCACGGGTTGCCGAAGCCGATGCCGTAGCCGCTGTTGAGCATCAGGAAAAACATGGCCGGCAGGACCCCGCATAAAGTGGCGATCAGCGAGATGATTTTGCCTTTCTTTTTGATTGCGCAGACAATACTGACGATAATCGGCGCCAGAGGAATCAATAAGTATAGAATATCCATGATCAGACCCATTATATCGCAATCCGGCGGGACATGGCCGGTACAGGGAAAAGAAAACGGGATCACTCCCGTTTTGCTGTTATTACCCGGGTAATTATTCCTGGCTGTAATCCCGCAGGAAGTCACCGATATCACGGATGGACTTGCGGAGTTCATCCGGTTCCGGCAGGAGAATCATCCGGAAGTGATCCGGATCCGGCCAGCCGAAGCCGGTGCCGTTGACAATCAGGATATGCTTGCTTTCGAGCAGGTCGAAGGCGAGCTGGATATCATCCTTGACCTTGATGCGGTCGGAAACTTTCGGGAACAGGTAGAACGCCGCCATCGGGGCATTGTATTCAATCAGGCCTTCCGCCTGCAGCTTGTCCAGTTCCTCAATGGCCACCTTGCGCTGTTCATAGAGACGCCCGCCCGGGGAAATCATCTCAATCGTGCTTTCCGGATCGTTCATCGCTGCCGGGATGACCAGCTGGGTCAGGGCATTGCCGCACAGCCGCATCGCCGCCAGCTTGAACATGTTGCGGTTGAGTTCGGCAGTCAGGTCACGCGGACCGCTGATGACAGCCCAGCCGCAGCGGAAACCGCAGATAATATGCGACTTGGACAGGCCGTTGGTTGTAATGACCGGAAGGTCCGGGGCCAGCTTTGCGGTGGATTCGAACGGGACATTGTCAAAGATCAGCCGGTCATAGATTTCATCGGAGATGATCAGCAGTTCATGCTTTCTCGCGAAATCGATGACTTTCTGCACCGCGGCCGGCGGATAGACCTGGCCGGTCGGGTTATTCGGGTTGATCAGCAGCACAGCCCTGGTCTTCGGCGTGAGCTTCTTCTCCATGTCTTCCACATCCGGCACCCAGCCGTTCTTTTCATCACAGTGATAGAATACCGGCTTGGCCATGGCCAGATAGACAGCGTTGGTCCAAAGGCTGTAATACGGCAGCGGGAGCAGCATTTCATCACCGGCAGACAGGATGCACGTGCAGATCATCGAAGCCAGTTCACTGATGCCGTTGCCGATGTATACATCATCTTCCGTCAGGCCCTGGATGCCGCGGGATTCATGGTAGGCAATGATAGCCTGGCGGGCATCGTCCATGCCGCGGGGATCACAGTATGCGACAGCCTTATCGGCGTTGTTCAGCAGGGCATTTCTGACACTGTCAGGCATGCCGAAGCCGAAAGTGGCCGGGTTACCGGTATTCAGTCTGGTGATATGGATGCCCTGTTTGATCATTTCCAGGGATTTCTCATAAACACGGCCGCGGATATCACTGCGGATCAGCTGCATTTTGTCGGAACTTCCGATTGGTTTCATATTCAGTCTCCTGTTCTGCTGAAGAGATTCAGCATTTAATTAAATCATAGCGTATTTTACTATTGAGGACATCATAAAGTTACTGATAAATCATATGAAAGGTTTATAATGACAGCATTATGAAAAAGGAATCATACGCTGATACGGCCATGGAACTGCTGCGCTTCAGCATCCCGATGATTCTGGGAGCGGTTTTTCAGCAGATGTTCAGCTGGGCCGACGCATTGATTGTGGGCAATTTTGCCGGCGAGCAGGCGCTGGCGGCGATCGGGACCACAACCAGCTGTGTCACACTCCTGATGGATCTGATCCTGGGGGCGGCGGCCGGCATTACGATTCTGGCAGCCCGGTTCAGCGGGGCCGGGGAACGGGAGAAGATCCGCCGGCTGACAGTGACCTTTCTGCGGCTGATCCCGTTTGGGGCAGCCATTGCCGCTGTGATCGGGATTCTGTCTGCCGGGGCTTTGATGCGTCTGCTGGCGACCCCGGCAGAGATACTTTCACAGGCCGTGCTGTACCTGCGCTGGATGTATGCCGGTACGGTATTCCTTGCGGTATATAATACCCTGGCGGCGATTCTGCGCGGACTGGGCAACAGCCGGGCGCCGTTTCTGGCTGTGACCGCTGCCGGGACCGCGAATGTCATCCTGGATTATCTGCTGGTGGCCGGGCTGCATCTGGGTATCGGCGGGGCAGCTGCCGCGACCGTGGCAACCCAGACCATGATGGCTGTTTTCCTGCTGGTTTATACCTGGCGAAATGAAAATGATCTGCTCAGTGATCTGCAGAAAGAAAAACCGGATCGGCAGATGTTCCGGGAAGGGATGCATTATGCCCTGCCGCTGATGATTCAGGGAACGGCCGCTTCTGTCGGTAAAGTCGTTCTGACCGGGTTCCGCAACGGCTTCGGCATTGCGGTGATCGCGGCAGTATCGACGGCTTACCGGGTGGATACCGTGCTGATTTCACCGGTCCGCAGTCTCGGCGCGGCGGTGGCGGCGCGGGTGTCGGCGAAGCTGGGGGCCGGCCGGGAGGACAAAGCCCGGCAGATGTTCGGGGCCGGACTGGTCATGGGTATGGCCTTTGCGGCGGTCATGACGGGGTTTGTGATGGTCTTCGGCAGTCCGCTGATCGGTATCTTCGGCGTGTCGGATGAAGTCCGGCTGCTGGGTTCGCAGTTTTTCCGCCATCTCGGACAGTTCTATATCATCTGTGCTGTCATGGAAGTGATGCATGGCTATCTGCAGGGCCGGGGCATGGTACGGTTCGCGGCCGCCAATCTGCTCTTCCAGCTGGGCGTGCGCATTGTGCTGTCCTACAGGCTGAAGAATCTGCTCGGCTGGCCGGTGATCGCCTATGCCGAAGGGTTCTCGTGGTGTGCGGCCGTGCTGTCCGCCGCGGCATGCATATACCTGCACCGGAAGACAATCAGGGAATAAAAAAGGGATCGCAGAGATCCCTTTCTGTTTATCTGTCGGACAGAGCGGCGATTTCTCCGGCGGCGATGTCGCTGTATGTCCGGGCATAGTCATACTGAGCCTGGGCATAGTCGCCGAATTCCACGCCAAGCTTCCGCTTGTACTCACACCAGTTGCTCCAGAGCAGGCCGCAGGCCGCAATGTAGCAGTAAATCTTGGCCCTGGTCTCCGGCGGGCACTGGTCGTTGAAGTACAGATCAATCACCCGGTCGATCCGGGTCCGGTCATACTCGCTGTAGATACAGAACATGGCAATGTCCACATGGGGGTCCTGCATGCCGGCATATTCCCAGTCGGTCAGCTGCAGGCCTTCCTCACCCTTATGCGAATAGAACAGGAAGTTGTCCGGCACCGCGTCAATGTGGGTCAGGCATAAAGGACTCTGGTGGGCCATGACAAAGTCATGCAGGCGCAGCACTTTTTCCTTGGTCTTTGCGTAATCAGAATACCCGGAAGGCTGCCCGCACAGGGATTCATAGTAATTGATATGATCCAGGATACGGAATTCATGCCCGACTTTCAGGTCCATTTCATGGAAGCGGCGCATCAGGCGGATGGCGGCTTTGACGTCTTCTTTCCGGTATGGATCACAGTTGCGGACGTTGTTCAGGAAACGGGTGACTTTCAGCCCGTTTTCCGGGTTCATGTAAACAACATCATCACAGAGGCCGGTGCCGCGGATCACATCATAGACTTCCGCTTCCTGCCGGCGGTCGATCAGATTCTCGGTGCCTTCGCCCGGAATCCGGAGAATATACTTTTCCCCTTTGCACGTAAACAGGAAGGAGCGGTTGGTCATGCCGTGGGTCATCGGGGAGAAATCGGACAGGTCCCCAAGCTTGGCGCCCAGGGCTTCGGCAATAATATACAGTTCGCGGGCGTGAATGGCCTCGAAAATCTGTTCCTGGATGCTGTAGAGGGATTCGGACTTGCCCGGTGACAGCAGCAGTTCCACAGATTCCTTGCAGGCCGGTGAGCCGACATACACGAGGATATCATTGGCGTGCAGATGGGTGTAGGGACCGGGGGATACCATGACGTCCTGTCCGCGTTTGATGGCCACAATCGTTGCGCCGGTGCACTGCCAGAAGCGCAGTTCGCCGATGGTCATGCCGATCTTGTCGGAATCAGCCGGAACCCGGACTTCATAATTCGGCAGGGCCTGGTCACCGGGCAGCGGGGAAGCGCTGGCAGCGACGAGTTGGGAGCTGATCTCGACCATCTCCCGGCCGAGTTCGGTATACTGCCGGTACAGTTCACCGAGACGGTTGCTCAGCGACATCTGGTTCTGCCGGATCTGGATGGTCTGCAGATAATCATGGGCCTGATCGGCGGACAGCACATAAGTGCCCCGGCTTTCACGGATCTGTACGATATGCATGTCGGCCAGCAGACTGAGCGCTTTCCTGATCGTTTCCGGGGAAACACCGAACGAAGAGGAAAGAACCGACATCCCGGGCAGGCGCTTCCCTTCCGGAAGATCACCGCGGGCAATTTCAGCGGCGATCAGCGCCGCAATGCGCATATACTGTGGCAGTTTTCTGTTTTCCATCGCTATTCCTCTCTTCCGGATGTAATCAAAACGAATCTGCAGGCGGCAGACAGAATATATAAAAATGGTCATGAACCGGAAGAAACCTGCAGATATTATAACATGCCTGCATATAGAGGGGAGAAACGGGACTTTTTATGGGGGAATTAAAAATCGTTATAAAGAAAACAGGCAGTACGCCTGTTTTCAGAGATTACTGTTTCAGCATGGCAAGCAGTTCATCACCATGGCGGATCTCATCATCCCGGATCATCTCGATTTCCGGAAAGTGCCGGCAGAGATGTTCGCAGGCCTTGGCCGCGGTATATTCCGCGGTAGCCAGGGTGCCGAACGTGCCGGCCCGGCCAAGGAGCCGGTAACCGGTGCATATGGCGGTGGACCTGGTGTCGCGGGCAGTCAGTTCGGTGCGGGTCAGGTGATAATAGATCGTGGCATGATCTGCCTCATCCTTCGCGAAACCGCGCAGTTTTTCCGCTGTGTCCGGATCGGTAACCAGATCGGCCAGCACATTGTACATCAGGGCCGAATCCAGCTCAGCCTGCTGGGCTTTCAGCAGTTCTTCGTGATAGAACTCCAGCGCCGTGGTATCTTCCGGTACGGGCCGGTTCCATTGGCTGACTTTATAGGCGGCGTAGGCACCCGCGGTCAGGGCGGCGCCCAGCAGAAGGTCCCTGCCGCTGCTGTTTTTTCTTCTTCTTCCCATTGTTTTACTCCTGTTCTTTCTCATCCACGATAATCGTGACTTTGTAGGCCGGGGATATGGAACTGACGACCGGCTGGTAGAGTTCATAGGCAGAAAGCCGGGCAAAGCGGACAGCTTTCTCGAAACAGTCATCCTCATTCAGACGCGAAGTCAGCTTGAGCACGGCGGCATTCTCAAATGTCTTGATTTCTTCCGCAGTCATTTTGATTTCCCCGAAGGCAAGCCAGCCGCGCTTTGTATCACCGATAACGGTCTTTTCCGGATTGAACATGACACTGTGCAGTTCCGGATACGGGACATGGATCACAACGGTGTACAGGTCCTCATCAAACAGGATGGAATCACGGGTGACTTTGGAAAGGTCAATCGTATATTCCCCGGTGCCGTAAATGGTTTCGATCAGGCTTTTGGAAGTGATGTCCCAGTTGAACAGGCCGGCCTGGGTGATGATCGCCGGAACGGATACTTCCTGCTCGTCCACGATCAGCAGCTCCTGCCGCTGTGAAGCGCCCAGCACCGCGTCCTCGAAGTCGGCGGCCTTGAAGCCGAAGATGCCGTTGTTTTCCAGGGTGACCTCGTGGTCTTCCAGCGGGGTGATCTCCGGGGCCTTCGGCCGGATCGTATCATAGATGAACCAGATGCCGCACAGCAGGATTGCATAGCCCAGAAGCACGCCCAGGGTCTTCAGAACCCGGTTTTTGCGGGTGGCTTTCTTAACACCCTCGTCAACGGCGGCGGATATTATTTCCTGCAGTTCTTTTTCATTGATATCGTTCATTCGTTTTCCTCCTTTCCGGAAGTCCGGGATTTACCCGGCAGTACTATTATAGCGGGTTATGCCGGAAGACGCACGATTCTGCGGCAAACGTTAATAGCCGGACAGGGAATGCATGGTTGTATAATATTTTAACGGGAGGACAAGCATATGAAATTCGTACCGGATAAGAAACTCGGTTTCGGCCTGATGCGGCTGCCGCAGAATGACCCTGCCAATCCGGCAGATGTGGATATCGAACAGCTCAAGGCGATGGTCGACCTGTTCATGCAAGAGGGCTTTACCTATTTTGATACCGCCTGGATGTACAACGGCTTTGCCAGTGAATCATGCGCGAAGGAAGCGCTGGTCAGCCGGTATCCGCGGGAGAGCTTTACCCTGGCCACCAAACTGCACGCCGGTTTTATCCAGACCGAAGAAGACCGGGACAAGGTGTTCAACGCCCAGCTGGAAAAGACCGGGGCCGGATACTTTGATTACTATCTGATCCACGGCATCGAGGAGAACATGCTGGAGACATATAACCGGCTGAACTGCTTCACCTGGCTGCTGCAGAAGAAGGAACAGGGCCTGGTCAGGCATGCCGGCTTCTCCTATCATGATTCCCCGGAACTGCTCGAAGAACTGCTGAGCGCGCATCCGGAAATGGAATTCGTGCAGATCCAGCTCAATTATCTGGACTGGGAGAGCGAGTGGATCCAGTCCCGGGCCTGCCTGGAAGTCTGCCGGAAACACAATAAACCGGTGATTGTCATGGAACCGGTCAAGGGCGGTACACTTGCCAACGTGCCGGCTGCGGCGGAAGAACTGTTCAAGGCATATGACAGCACAAAATCCGTGCCGAGCTGGGCCATCCGGTTCGCGGCTTCGCAGCCCGGGGTCATGCTGGTGCTGTCCGGCATGAGCAGCCTTGCCCAGATGCAGGATAACCTCAGTTATATGAAAGAGTTTGTGCCGCTGACGGAAGCGGAAACACAGATGTGCTTCAGGGCAGCGGAAATCATCAACAGCCAGACCGCGATTCCCTGCACAGCCTGTCATTACTGTACGGAAGGGTGCCCGATGCAGATCTGCATCCCC
>JAFRHT010000117.1 GCA_017433125.1 Solobacterium sp. | reverse complement strand
CCGTGCCGTTGTAAAAACGATAATCAATGTGGTTCCAGGCGACCGATGTGCCGATGCCGAAGGGGACCCGGCGCTGCCGATCAGGAAACAGCGCATCACTATGGTGGTGCAGTTCCTTTACTTCCAGCGGGCTGTGCAGGACCAGATAATGGATCATATTGGCCGCCTGGCAGAGACCGCCGCCGATGCCGGTGCTCATGCGGCTGCCGGCAATCATCAGGCCTTCCCGATAGCCTGCCTGTGGTGTCGGCTTTTTCAGCGTGTGCCAGAAGGAAAAAGTTTCACCGGGCCGGATGATCAGCGTATTCAGCTGCCCGCAGGCCAGCTGCAGGTTGCGGATCTTATTGCCCTGCAGGATCTGATCCTGTTCGGTCAGGTTTCTGTACAGCGGGGAATCATGTTCAGCCACCGGATACGGAAGAAAATCTTCCTGCCTGAGGGAAGCAAATCCGGGTGACTGGAACAGGTTCTTTACGCTGCGGCCGGTTCTGTGCAGGAACAGGGACAGTTCAAAGGCGGCAGGGCTGAGTTCATGGAAGTGTTTTACCATAAACCTATTATATAAGAATCCCGTGAATCCAGAGGAGTTGTAGAGTCTGCGGCAGCGGCTGAATTCCGAGAAAGAATTAGCACACTGTCCTTGACAGTGCTAATCCCCGGGGGTATACTGTTAGCAGTCATGGGGCAGGAATGCTAAAGGAGGCGACTGGGAATGCTGACACCAAGACGGATCGAAATATTCAAGGCAATCGTAGACGAATACATCCGTACCGCTGAACCGGTCGGTTCCAAGACGCTGCAGAAGAAGTACAAGCTTCCGTATTCCAGCGCAACGATCAGAAACGATATGCAGGTGCTGGAAGAAATGGGCTATCTCGAGAAGACACATACATCTTCCGGCCGGATCCCGAGCACACAGGGTTACAGATTCTACTGTGAAAACCTGCTGAGTTCCTCCGGACTGGACAAGAAGATGGAAGTGGCCATCCAGGATGCCTTCAACCTCAGCAACATGAGCATGGAGGAAGCAGTGCATCAGAGCTGCGCTATTCTGTCGGCGATGACCAACATGACAACCGGCGCCATCGGCCCGGATTCGGCCAATCAGCGGCTGGAGCACATTAAACTGTTCCCGCTGGATGACCGGAACACTGTATGTGTCTTCATTACAAATACAGGGCATACGGAGACCGGCAACTTCCATTTCGATGAAGCAGTATCCCTGCGGGATATCGAAAACTGCACGGAGATTCTGAACAACCGGCTGAAGGGTGTCCGGATCAATGAACTGGCCCAGCGTATGGAGGAGCTGAAACCGGTGCTGGCGGCCGAGGTGGAACGGCACGACATTCTGTTCACGGCCTTTGTCAAGGCCTTCGTGAAGTTTGCCAGTGAGAATGTATACTTCTCCGGTAAGGACAGAATGCTGTATCAGCCGGAATTCGAGAATATCGACAAGCTGAAGAGCCTGATGAGCCTGCTGGAAGATCCGAGCGTATGGCGCGGTATCTCCAGTTCGGAAAATGCGGTTGCGGTCAGGACGGCACGCGGTGCGGAACTGACCTGGCTGGATGACGTGGCGGTGGTCCGCAGTTCATTCCATGTCAATGATCATGAAAGCGGCCAGCTGCTGGTTGTCGGACCGAGCCGGATGAATTATGACAGAGTAGTGTCGATGATTGAATACGCGGCACAGATGATAGAAAAGATGTATCTCAGAGGGGGCGATGGAAACAAGTATGAGTAACGAAAAAGAAGAAACGGTTAAGGCTGAGGAAACAGTTGCGGAACCGGCAGAAACGGAAGAAACAGAAGCGGCGGAAACTGCGGCAGATACTCCAGAAGAAACGGAAACCGAACCGCAGCCGGAACCGTCTGAAACTGAAGTGCTGCGCGCTGAAAAGGAAGCGCTGGCAGCGGAAGTGAACCGGCTGAAGAATGACTACGCCCGGGCCTATGCAGATACGGAAAACATGAAGAAACGTCTGGAAAAGGACTTTGAACAGCGCAGCAAGTACCGCATTCAGGACTTTGCCAGGGAAATCCTGCCGGTCCTGGATAACTGTGAACGGGCGCTGGCCGTCAAGCCGAAGGACACGGAAGACGAAAACTACCGCAAGGCCTTCGAGATGGTGCACAGACAGCTGCGCACTGCTCTGGAAAAGGAAGGCGTCAGTGAGATTGAGGCGGAAGGACAGCCGTTTGATCCGAACTTGCACCAGGCCATGATGAGCGAAAAGGCAGAGGGCGTTGAGCCCGGCATGGTCCTGCAGGTTCTGCAGAAGGGATACAAACTGAAAGACCGGCTGCTCAGGGCAGCGATGGTTAAAGTGAGTGAATAACTCAAAGGAGGAAAGCATAATGAGCAAGATTATTGGTATTGACTTAGGTACAACGAACAGCTGTGTCGCTGTCATGGAAGGCAAGGACGCCAAAGTTATAACAAACCCGGAAGGAAACCGCACAACCCCGTCAGTCGTTGCGTTCAAGAACGGTGACCGGGTCGTCGGCGATGCCGCAAAGCGCCAGATGATCACCAACAAGGACACGGTCTATTCCATCAAGAGAAAGATCGGTACAGATGAAAAGGTTACCCTGGAAGGCAGGCAGTACACACCGCAGGAAGTCTCCGCGATGATCCTGACTTACCTGAAGGACTACGCGGAAGGCTATCTCGGTGAGAAGGTCGAGAAGGCCGTTATTACCGTACCGGCATACTTCAATGATGCCCAGCGCCAGGCGACCAAGGACGCCGGCCGGATTGCCGGTCTGGATGTTGTCAGAATCATCAACGAACCGACCGCATCGGCCCTGGCCTTCGGTATCGACAAAGGCAATACAAAGGACCAGAAAGTCCTGGTATATGACCTGGGCGGCGGCACCTTTGATGTCTCCATTCTGGAAATCGCTGACGGTACATTCGAAGTTCTGAGCACTGCCGGTGATACCAGACTGGGCGGTGATGACTTCGACAATGTCATCATTGACTGGCTGGCTGACAACTTCAAACGGGAGAACAAGGTTGACCTGAAGGCTGACCGCATGATCCTGCAGCGTCTGAAGGATGCCGCGGAAAAGGCCAAGAAGGACCTGTCCGGAATGGTGGAAGCGGAGATTTCCCTGCCGTTCATCTGCATGGCTCCGGATGGCTCCGGTGCCCTGAACCTGGAAGCCAGGCTTACCCGGGCTGAATTTGACAAGATGACCAAATTCCTTGTGGACAAGACCATGGGGCCGGTCCGCCAGGCGCTGTCTGACGCCAAACTGTCAGCCGGTGATATTGATCAGGTTCTGCTGGTCGGCGGTTCCACCCGTATCCCGGCAGTTCAGGAAGCTGTCAGAAAAGAACTCGGCAAGGAACCGAACAAGAGTGTTAACCCGGATGAATGCGTTGCCATCGGCGCAGCCATCCAGGGCGGTGTTATCGCCGGTGATGTCAAGGATGTCCTGCTGCTGGATGTCACTCCGCTGAGCCTGGGTATCGAAACCCTGGGCGGTGTCATGACCGTGCTGATTCCGAGAAATACAACCATCCCGGCCAGCAAGTCCCAGATCTTCTCGACCGCTGCCGATAACCAGCCGGCCGTGGACATCCATGTCCTGCAGGGCGAGCGGCCGATGGCCAATGACAACAAGACCCTGGGTACATTCGTGCTCGACGGCATTGCGCCGGCCCGCCGCGGTGTGCCGCAGATCGAAGTGACATTCGATATTGACGTCAACGGCATCGTCAACGTTTCCGCAATCGACAAGGGCACGAACAAGAAACAGTCCATCACGATCACCAATTCCTCGGGTCTGTCCGATGAGGAGATTGACCGGATGGTCAAGGAAGCGGAAGCCCACAAGGCGGAAGACGACAAGCGCAAGGAAGAGATTGAGACAAGAAACAAGGCCGAAGCCTACATCAACCAGATCGATGAAACTCTGAACAGTGACAATCCGAATGTGACTCAGGAACAGAAGGATGAAGTCAAAAAACTCAGAGACGATCTGCGCAAGGCAATCGACGAGAATGATATGGCCGGCCTGAAGGCAAAGCTGGACGCGCTGGAAGCGGCGGCCAATGCCATGGCTCAGCAGATGTACCAGAACGCCGGAAATGCTCAGCAGACAGCCGGTGCAGGCGCTCAGGGTCAGAGCCAGAACAAAGGCGATGACAATATCTTCGATGCGGACTTCAAGGAAACAAACTAAATCATACGCAAGCAAATTCCTGGGAGCGATTCTGGGAATTTGTCTTGTGACCGGGTGCAGTCATTCGACGCCGCAGGCTGAGCAGGGGCGGGAGGCTGTCCCGGATATGAAGCAGCCTTCAGAACCTGAAGAAACTGCTTATGACGGTCTGCGGAACATGAAGATCGAAGTGACTGCCGACACCCCGGCATATCGGTCTGTCAGCGGCGGTCAGTACGAAGCAGTCGGTACATTCAAAGCCGGGGCGCTTCTCGATATTGATGAAGAACCGGCAGGTGCTTACCTGCATGTGAGGGGAACCAATTACTATCTGTCCGGGGCAGACGCGAAGGACAGCATGCGCTGGTTCCGCAATGAGACAAATCTCATGCCGTATGCCATGAAACTGACAACAGCGGATCACTATACGGTCGAGACATTCAAAGGCCAGGTCTATGCCGAGATGAATACGGCAGAAACCATGCCGGTATATGTGCTGCCGGGGGACGATGATCCGCGTTACGGCATCCTGTTCCAGAACGGCATCTACTATATTCCGGCCGCGGCGGTCGCCGCAACGGCAGAAACCGGGGAAGCAGAACCGGCGGTCTGCCAAAGCCTGCCGGTGCTCATGTACCACTTCTTCTACAGTGAAGCGGCCGGAGAAACCCGCAAGGACGGCAACTTCGTTGAGGTGGAAGAACTTCGTTCGCACCTGCAGTACATGCAGGACAACGGCTATCACACCCTGACGATGACGGAAGTGCTGTACTACATGCAGAACCGGGCCCGGATCCCGGTGCGCAGTGTGGCAATTACGATTGATGACGGTGATCCGACCGTTTATCAGTATGCGTTCCCGGTTTTCCGGGACTATGGCATGCACGCAACGCTGTTCCTGATCACCGGCTGGGAATCACCGGAACTGGACTGGTCTTTCTGGGAGATGCGGGAAGAGGGCCTGGAACTGCAGTCACATGGCTTCCTGACCCACCAGGGCGGCTGTGCCGGCATGGGTCATGGCGGCCGGCTGCAGTGCATGGACCATGCGGAAGGCGTGGAGGATACGATTCGTTCACTGGATTACTGTGACGGCGGCTTCGTCTACTGCTATCCGTTCGGTGACTACAATGACAACGCGGTGTCCATTCTGCGGGATGCCGGGGTGAAGCTCGCCTTCACAACGGAAGCGGGAAGAATCCATCCGGGCATGAATATGCTGACGCTGCCGCGGGTGCGCATCCACGGCGGCAATTCCCTGAGCACCTTTGCGGCAGGGATCGAGAACTGACAGGAGGCAGTGATATGGCAGATAAAAGGGATTACTACGAAGTCCTCGGGATAGCCAAGGGAGCGTCCGAGGACGAAATAAAGAAAGCCTATCGCTCTCTGGCAAAGAAATATCATCCGGATGTGAACAAGGCACCGGATGCGGCAGATAAGTTCAAGGAAATCAATGAAGCGTATGAAGTGCTGAGTGATCCGCAGAAACGGCAGAACTATGACCAGTTCGGATTCGCCGGGGTTGACGGACAGGGCTTCTCCGGCTTTCAGAGCGGCGGCTTCGATGATTTCGGAGATATCTTTTCCCAGTTTTTCGGCGGGGCCATGGGCGGGGATCCGTTCGGACAGCGTACCGGCCGGCGTTCCAACGCGCCGCGTCAGGGAGATGACCGGGGCATGCGGATCCGTATCAGTTTCATGGAAGCCTGCTTCGGAACGACCAAGAAGATCTCGCTGGATGTCGATGAGACCTGTCCGGACTGCAAGGGCAGCGGGGCAGCCAGCCCGTCGGATATAGAAACCTGCCGGACCTGCGGCGGTTCGGGATATACAATGCATACCCAGAGAACCGCTTTCGGCATGTTCCAGACCCAGGGCGCATGTCCTGACTGCGGCGGAACCGGCAAGAAAATCCGCAAGGTCTGTCCGCACTGTGCCGGCCGCGGCTATACCACCAGGACCCAGAATATCGACCTGAAGATTCCCGCCGGTATTGAAAGCGGCCAGCGGCTGCGGGTCAGCGGCAAGGGTGAACGCGGTGTCAACGGCGGCCCGAACGGTGATCTGATCGTCCAGGTCGAAGTCATGCCGCATGAGCAGTTTGAGCGCTCCGGCAAGAATATCTTCCTGGAAATCCCGGTGACTGCGGTTGACGCAACCATCGGCACAACCGTCAATATTCCGACCATCCATGGTGATGTAACCATGAAGATCCCGGCCGGCACCCAGGAGGGTACCCAGCTCCGGCTGAAGGAGAAGGGTGTCCCGGATGCCCGCGGCGGCCGCAATGGCGACCAGTACTGCACGGTCCGCATTCAGGTGGAAAAGAAACTCTCAGCCAGGGAAAAGGAACTTTACCAGGAACTGCAGAAACTGCAGGGCAGCGGTAAAGGATCCGCCTGGGAGAAATTCAAAAAGCAGTTTAACTGATCCATTTGACGGAAGTCAGAAGGAGGTTATAAATAATCATGAATATTGAACAGATGACGGAACAGCTCCAGTCACTGATCGTGGCAGCCTTGGGCAAGGCCCAGGAAAACCACAACAGTGAGCTGACTGTCGAGCATATTCTTTCAGCGATGCTGGAAGACGACAGCCTGGACGGTATCTGGTCCCGGCTGCATATGGATAAAAAGGCCCTGCGGGAACTGGTCAGACTGTATATGCAGAAACTGACAGTAACTTCAGGAAACAGCCAGCCGGTCCTGTCAAGGTATGTCAGCGAAGCATATTCCCATGCCCTTGACTACATGAAGACGCATCATGATACATATATGAGCAGTGCGGCCTTCCTGATCGGTATGCTGGAAACAGATGCGCCGCTGATGGTTCAGATCCGGGATGACTTTCGGATCGATGCCGGTAAGGCAGAAAAAGCAGAAGAGGAAAGGAGAGGCGGTATGACAATGGATGAGAAGACAACAGAAAGCCAGCTGGATGCCCTGAGCAAATACGGACATGACCTGGTGCAGGATGTCAAGGACGGGAAAATCGATCCGGTTATCGGCAGAGATGACGAAATCCGCCGGGTTATTGAGATTCTTTCCCGCAAGACAAAGAACAACCCTGTATTGATTGGTGAACCGGGTGTCGGCAAGACAGCTATTGTTGAAGGACTTGCCTGGCGGATCATGAAGGGCGATATTCCGCTCGGTCTGCAGGACAAGCGGCTGATCGAGCTGGATATGGGCGCGATGATTGCCGGTGCCAAGTACCGCGGTGAATTTGAGGAACGTCTCAAGGGCGTGCTCAACCAGGTTAAGGAAGCAGACGGACAGATCATTCTGTTCATCGATGAACTGCATAACCTGGTCGGGGCCGGCAAGACGGAAGGTTCCATGGACGCGGCCAATCTTCTGAAGCCGATGCTTGCCCGCGGGGAACTCAAATGCATCGGTGCCACCACCTTTGATGAATACCGGAAATACATCGAGAAGGACCGGGCCCTGGAAAGAAGATTCCAGAAGATCCAGGTCAGTGAACCGACGGTGGAAGATACCATTTCGATTCTCAGAGGTCTTAAGGATCGCTTTGAAAGCCATCATGGCGTGGAGATCAAGGATGAGGCAATCGTGGCTGCGGCCGTACTGTCCAACCGGTATATTACCGATCGGTTCCTGCCGGATAAAGCCATTGACCTCATTGATGAGGCCTGCGCCTCGATCCGGGTGGAGATGGATTCCATGCCGGCCGAACTGGATGAACTTAACCGGCGGATCATGACCCTTCAGATCGAGCGTACATCACTGATGGATGAGACGGATCCGCGGACCCTGGAACGGAAAGAAGATATCGAAAAGGAACTGGAGCAGCTGAATAAGGAAAAGGATGTCAAGTTCAGCCGCTGGCAGCAGGAGAAGCAGGAACTGGACCAGGTGAAAAACTGGAAGGAACAGCTGGAACAGGCAAAGCTGCAACTGACCCAGGCCCAGAACGACGCTGATTACGAAAAGGCTGCCAAACTGAAATATGATACGATTCCGACCCTGGAAAAGCAGATCAGTGCCGCAGCCCCGGATGATAAGGGGAACTCCATGATCCAGCAGGTTGTGGATGAGGAAATGATCGCGAAGATTGTTTCCCGCTGGACGCATATCGAGATCAGCCGGCTGATGAGTTCGGAACGGCAGAAGATTCTGCACTTGCCGGAAGTGCTCCGCCAGAGGGTCATGGGGCAGGATGAAGCCCTGCGGCTGGTCAGTGATGCCATCATGCGGTCCAAGGCCCAGATCCAGGACGAAAACAGGCCGCTGGGAAGCTTCCTGTTCCTCGGTCCGACCGGGGTCGGCAAGACCGAAGTGGCCAAAGCCCTGGCCCAGCAGCTGTTTGATGATGAGAGCAAGATCATCCGGATTGACATGTCCGAGTACATGGAAAAATTCAGTACTTCCCGGCTGATCGGTGCGCCTCCGGGCTATGTCGGCTATGATGAAGGCGGCCAGCTGACGGAAGCCGTGCGGCGGAATCCGTACTCGATCGTCCTGCTGGACGAAGTCGAAAAAGCCCATCCGGATGTGTTCAATATCCTGCTGCAGATCCTCGATGACGGCCGGATTACCGACTCCAAGGGGGTAACAGTTGATTTCAAGAACACGATCATCATCATGACCTCCAATCTCGGCAGCCAGTATGCCTTTGAAAGTGACCGACAGTTGCGGGAGGATCATTATGAGGCGGAAGTCCACAAGTTCTTCAAGCCGGAGTTTGTTAACCGGATTGATGAGATCATCGTCTTCAATGCCCTGAATACAGCAGTCATGAAGCAGATTGCGGACAAGTTCCTCAACCAGCTCAGGGACCGTCTGCAGCAGAAGGATATCGAACTGGTCGTTACCGACAATGCGCGGCAGCGGATCATTGACTACGGCACTGATGAAGCCTTCGGAGCCCGGCCGATGAAGCGGCATATCCAGCGGACCATTGAAACCATGGTGGCCCGGAAGATCATTGAGGATCCGAACGTGGAAGGCCGTACGATCATTGTGGACGCGGATGATGACGATTATATCGTCACTGTCCGGGGCGTTCAGGCATAATCTCAGGGCGGTCGGCAGAAATGCCGGCCGCTTTTAGGATATAATAGGGGCATTGAGGAGATTGTTTATGGATCAGCATATCAAAGCAGCCCGCCGGCAGCTGGCCGGTGTCTGTGTAAAAAATCTGAAAAACAACGGCTTCGCGGCAGATTATTTTGAAACCGTACCGGAAGCACTGGCTTTCCTGCAGGAACTCATCCCGGACGGAGTCTCGGTGGGCTTCGGCGGCTCGGAAACCCTGAAACAGACAGGAATCCTTGACTGGCTTACCGGGTGCGGGAACTTTACTGTATATGACCGCTATCATACCGATGATGTCAAAAAGGTCTTTCACCAGTGCCTGGGCGCGGATTATTATCTGATGAGCACAAATGCCCTGACAGCTGACGGTCATCTGTACAATGTGGACAATACCGGCAACCGTGTGGCCGCACTGGCCTATGGCCCGGATCACGTTGTAATCATTACCGGGACCAACAAGATTGTCAGGGATAACGATGCGGCAGTCAGCCGAAATGAGGATGTGGCGGCGCCGGCCAACAACGTCCGCCTCCAGACGCCGAACCCATGCACCGAATACGGCCGCTGCATGCACTGCAGCCGTGATACAACACTGTGCAACCAGCTTGTGATCACCCGCCGCAGCAAGCCCGCCGGCCGGATTCATGTCATCCTCATCAATGAGGAACTGGGCTACTGACAGGAGGAACTGAAATGTATTATGAACTGATACTGGGCGGGGTTTTCTTTGCGCTTGGCACCTATCTGACCATCTGCACGGTCAGGACACACAGCGCCCTGGTAATCAAGGATATGAACTGGAGCACCGGCCGCATCCTGTTTATGGTCTGTGCCGCGCTGTCAGTTGTAAGCATTGTCACAGCCGGCAACATGTACGGCTACATCCGCTTTCTGGCGACGCTGTTCTGTATTGTGGCCTTCATGGTCAACCGGGACGGGGTCGGCGAGCGCGGCGTGGTCACAACCGGCAAGGTAATTCCGTGGAGTGAAGTGACAGCCTATGATTATCAGATGCTGGGCAAGAAGTTCTATGTCTACTTCCTGGTGAACCGGAAGGGCAAAGGGGAACGTGACATCGCCATTCCCTTTGACGGTAAGGATAAGGACAAGGTAACGAATTACCTGAAGAAGGTTGCCGGCAGAAAGTACCGCCGGATGAAAAAAGACGATCGCTGATATGGTCGGGAACACTTTCCGCAGAAATGTACGGGAGGTGTTTTCTTTTTGCTTGACGGATTGCCAGAATGCGTTATGATGATTATAGTCAAAATGACTATACAGGAGAAACAATGACAGAAAAAAGAAATGCAAAGGGTGAAACCCTGCAGGAATTTCTGGACAGCTATGATGATTCACTGTACCGGCATCCGTCAAATACCGTGGATATGATTGTCATGACGGTTGAGGACGGTCAGCTGAAAGTGCTGCTGATCAGGCGGAAGGATCATCCATGGATCGGGGACTGGGCTCTGCCGGGCGGCTTTGTGAATTTCGATGAGGATCTCGAGCAGGCTGCCTTAAGGGAACTGCAGGAGGAAACCAATATTGCGGAAAACACATATTTCCGGCAGCTCTATACACTGGGGAAGGCAGACCGGGATCCGCGCACCCGGGTGATCTCCACCGCTTATCTGTCCATGACCAGGGCTGAGAACATCCGGAAGACCAGGGCCGGTGATGACGCGGCGGATGCACGCTGGTTCACGATCGCCAAGACCCTGCTTGAGAAAGACGAAATCGGCCGCCGGACACTGCTTCAGCTGTACGAAGAAAAAGACGGTATCCGGATCGAATACGAAGTGACTGATACGGCCCTGCATAACTATGTGCAGACCCGTTCACAGAGGCTGGACAGCAGCACGGCTGAACTGGCCGCAGACCATGTCAAAGTCATCAACATGGCCATGGACATGGTGCAGCACCGGGCCGCTTCGACCGGCATCCTGTTCAACCTTCTGCCCGAGGAAATGACCCTGCGGGAAATCCAGACAGCCTATGAAGCGGTGATCGGGCATAAAACCGACACCGGCAATTTCCGGCGGGATATCCGCCGCATGCTGAAACCCACCGGGAACACCCGCATGGTGCATGGCCGCCGGGCCGCCACCTACCGGTTTGATCCCATGTATACCTATCTGGAGGAAAATCTATGAAAAACGTACTTGCAGTAATCGACATGCAGAATGACTTCATTGACGGATCCCTGGGCACACCGGAAGCGCCGCTGACTGTTGCGGCAGTGATCCGGGAAATTGAAAATCCGGATTATGACGGCATTTTTGCGACCATGGATACACATCATGAAGACTATATGGAAACCCTGGAAGGGAAGAAACTGCCGGTCATGCACTGCATTAAGGGAACTGACGGCTGGCAGATCCGGCCGGAGATCCTGCAGGCACTGCAGGCCAGAAATGCCGAGATCATTGAAAAGCCGACTTTCGGCAGTATTGACCTGGCAGAACGGCTGGCCGCTGAGAAACCGGACTGCATCACCCTGTGCGGGCTCTGCACGGATATATGCGTGCTGAGCAACGCGATCCTGCTGCGGGCCTATCTGAAAGACGCGGTTATCCGGGTTGTATCCGCCGGCTGTGCCGCAACAACGCCCGAACGTCATCAGGCAACCCTGGCTGTGCTGAACAGCTGCCAGATTGAAGTGTGCTAGGAGGAAATATTATGAGCAACATTCACGTTGAACCGTATATTCCGGATGAAGATTATGACAATCCGGCAATGGTGACCGACTTCTATGAATTCACCATGGCAAACTGCCTGTTCCTGCACGGTTACAAGGATACTGTCATGGTCTTTGACATGTTCTTCCGGGAGAATCCGGATGACATGGGCTACTCGATCAGCTGCGGCCAGCGGAAACTGGTGAAATTCCTGCGGGAATACCATTTCACCGAACGCGATCTGATCTGGCTGCGCACCAAGGGCATGAGCGAGGAGTTCTGCGAGTATCTGCGCAATTACCGCTGGAAGGGTGACATGTATGCCCTGAAGGAAGGAACTGTCTGCTATCCGCAGGTCCCGATGGTACGGATCGAATGCGATATGGTCGGGGCGATCCTGATTGAAACGTATCTGCTGCAGACAATGAATTTCCATTCGCTGATTGCGACCAAGGCCACCCGCATTTCCGGCCTGGCAACGCATACACCGCGGAATGTCATGGAGTTCGGCACCCGCCGGGCCCAGGGTGCTTCAGCCGGCAATGACGGCGCGTATGCGGCAGTACTGGGCGGCTGTATCGGTACGGCCAACTGCCTGGCGGAGATGAAGTACGGCCCGGAAGTCAAGGCGGTCGGCACCATCGCCCACAGCTTTATCGAATTCTTTCCGAGTGAACTGGATGCCTTCCGGGCTTATGCCGCAACCTATCCGGACAATGTTTCACTGCTGCTGGACACATACAATATCTTCGAGAGCGGCCTGCCGAACCTGATCCGGCTGGATGATGAACTGGCGGCGATGTATCCGGACAATCCGAACCGCCGGGTCAAGAGTGCCCGGATCGACTCCGGCGACCTGGCCCGCGGCTACAAGAAACTGCGCAAGGCGCTGGACCGGGCCGGGAAACCCTATGTCAAGCTGGTGGCATCCAACTCGCTGGATGAAAACAAGATCGCTGATATGGAACACTATGAAGACGCCCACTTCGATTCCTATGGGGTCGGTGAGAAACTGATTACTTCCTATACTGATCCGGTGTTCGGCGGTGTCTATAAGCTGGTTGCGGTCAGGCGGGCAGACGGCACCTATGCCCCGAAGATGAAGTGCTCCGATTCACCGTCCAAGGCAATTATCCCGGGCAAACTGATGGCCTGGCGGATGTACGATGCGGAAGACAAGGCACAGTGCGATATCATCGCCATGGATGATGAAGTCATCGAAGCCGGCAAGCCGGTCCAGGTAGTCAATCTGGACCCGGATGATTTTGATCCGAAGAAGACCCTGATCCCGGTGCGGGTGGAAAGGCTGCTGGTGCCGCATATCATCGGCGGGGAACTGGCCATTGACTTGCCGTCCATAACGGAAAAGAAAGAATATATCAAGGACCAGCTCGAAAATCATGTCTGGGAGAGTGAACTGCGGCCGCAGATGCCGCATAAGCACTATGTGGACATGACCCTCAAGGTGGCGGAAGTACGGGAGGAGATGTACAGGATCCTGCACGGAGGGACCATTTGAGCCGGGCCCTGGTCTTTGTCGGGGCATTCAATCCGGTTACCCGGGCCCATGTGGAAACGGCGGATTATGCCAGAAGGGAACTGGGCTTTGACCAGGTGATCTTTGTGCCGTCAAAGCAGGAGTATATTCGTCATGATCAGGAGAAGGATTATGCCTTCAGTGATGATCTGCGCCTGCACATGCTGCAGAAAACTGCTGCAGAACGCCCGTGGATGCAGGTGTCGGATTACGAACTGAACCTGGATCATCAGCCCCGTACCTGGCAGACCCTGCAGGCCCTGCGTGATATGACAGGCACGGAACTGAAACTGCTGCTGGGTTCCGATAAGCTGAATGAAATCCAGCATGGCTGGCGGCATATCCCGGAAATCTGCCGGGAATTCGGGATCGCGGTCATGAGCCGGAACGGTGATGACACTGCGGCAATCATCAACAATGATCCGTATCTGGCGTCCCTGTCACCCTGGCTGACCGTGGTGAATGTACCTGATGTCTATCAGCATATATCTTCCAGTAAAGTCCGCCGGGCCCTGGCCGCGGGTGAGCTGGATACAGCGGCAGAATATCTGCCTGAGGAAATTCATGATCTGATTCCGGTGATGCGGAAGATGGAGACAGAAAGATGAAAAATACATATGTAAAAGCAGCGGCGGCAGTCCCGTCCGTAACAATCGGCCTGCCGGCAGCCAATGCTGCGGAAACCATTAAACTGATGCAGGCGCACGCTGACTGCGGCGTGATCGTATTTCCCGAGCTCGGCCTGACGGCCTGCACATGCGGGGATCTGTTTGCGCAGTCGGCATTGCTGGACGCGGCGGAAGCAGCGCTGCTGGAAGTCGCGGCGGCCAGCGCGAAACTGCCGGGACAGACAGCGGTTGTCGGACTGCCGCTGCGGTTTGAAGGGAGCCTGTTCAATTGTGCCGCGTTTGTCAGCGGCGGGGAAGTCGCCGGGATTGTTCCCAAGAGCTTTATCCCGGCATACGGCTCCAAGGCAGAGGGACGGTGGTTCGCTTCCGGGGAAAAGATCATCGGCCGGGAAATCGTGATCGGCGGTGTGCCGGTGCCGTTCGGCATTGATGTGCTGGCTGAAGACGCTGTCAGCGGCGCGGTGCTCGGGGCCCTGCTGTCTGAGGATCTCTTTGTCCCGGACAGCCCGGCCATGCACGCGGCCATGGCAGGTGCCCAGATTATTGCCGTTCTGGCGGCTTTTGAAGAAGCAGTCCGCCAGGCTGAATACCGGCGGCAGACTGTTATCCATGCCAGCCGTACCGGCAGATGTGCCTGTGTGTTCGCATCGGCCGGCAATGATGAAAGCACAACCGACCTTGTGTACAGCGGCCAGGCCCTGCTTGCGGCCAACGGGCATCTCAAAGGCGAAAGCATCATGCCGGAAGCCAGCCATGTGATCACAGCCCTGATTGATCTGGAAGAACTGATGCATGACCGTTACGTGCAGAATACCTTTGCGGCAGCGGACAGCACCTGGTACAGGCATGTCCCGGTCAGTGTAAAGCCGTGCGGCAAGCCGGAGATGACGGTAAATGAACTCAAGACCATGCTGGTCAGGGAAAAGGCCCAGCCGCAGCGGCTGCCGTTTGTCCCGGCGGATTATACCGAAAAAGCGGAACGCAGCATGCAGATCCTGCGGATCCAGGCTGCCGGGCTGACCGGCCGGCTGAAACGGACCGGCATCCGCACCCTGGTGATCGGGGTCTCCGGGGGGCTGGACAGCACCCTGGCGCTGCTTGTCTGCCATGAAGCGAAAAAGCGCCTGCCGGACATCCGCACCATCGGCATTACCATGCCGAGCCAGGGCAATACAACCGATCTGACCAAGGACAACGCGCTGCGGCTCATGGAAGCCCTGCAGGTGGAAAGCCGGGAAATCCCGATCCGTGATACCGTGGAAAGCCACCTGATGGATATCGGCCATCCGCGGGAATATCAGGGCGAAGGGGATACCGCTTATGAAAATGCCCAGGCCCGCATGCGGACCATGATCCTGATGGATGTGGCCAACATGGAAAACGGCCTGGTGGTCGGCACCGGCGACCTGTCGGAGCTGGCGCTTGGCTGGTGCACATACAACGGTGACCATATGTCCATGTATGACGTCAACGGTGATGTGCCCAAGACCCTGGTCCGTCATATCTGCGACAGTTATGCGGATCTCTGCGGCAACAAGGAACTGCATGATGTGCTCAAGGTCGTAATTGGCACGCCGATTTCTCCGGAACTGACACCGAACAGGAAGGGCAGGATTGCCCAGAAGACAGAGGAAAAGATCGGCAAATATGATCTGAACGATTTCTTCCTGTACCAGGCCCTGCGGTACGGCTATGCCCCGGACAAGGTCATCGGCCTGGCAATGTCCGCCTATCCGGAAATCCGCAAGCCGGACATGAAAGAAGCGGCGCTGCGTTTCTACCGGCGGTTCTTCAGCCAGCAGTTCAAGCGCAGCTGCATGCCGGACGGCCCGAAGGTCGGCAGTATCGACCTGAGCCCGCGCGGTGACTGGCACATGCCCAGTGACGCTTCGGCAGCCCTGTGGCTTGATATCATTAAAAACTGCTGAGAGCGGCAGGGGCGAAAAAGAGATATACTGAATCTGAACCGGCATACACATATAATTAGAAAGAGGTGATTGAGTATGCTTACACCTGAAATGATCTGTCAGGAAGCAGCGGAACTGAAGGAATATACCCGTACACTGCGCCGGACATTTCACAAAATGCCCGAAATCAGCGGTCAGGAATTCAAGACCAGGGCCCGTATTGAAGAAGAACTGAACAGTCTCGGGATACCGTTTATTGAGCTTCCGGGAACGGGACTGATCGGTAAAATCGATACCGGCAAACCCGGTCTGCATCTGGCCCTGCGGGCGGATATTGACGGGCTGCCTGTACCTGAGAATGCCTGCAATCTGAAGAATGAGCGGGTTGTCCGCAGTGATACACCGGAAACCACATGTCATGCCTGCGGCCATGATGCCCATATGGCCATGTGCCTGACCGCGGGAAAGATCCTGATGGCACACAAGAATGATCTCTGCGGCATCATCTACCTGTGCTTTGAAGAAGGGGAAGAAACAAATATCGGCTGGCCGGCAATGCTGAAGGCGCTGGAAGATCTGGATATTGACGCGGTCTGGGGCATTCATGTCTATGCCGCGATGGACACCGGCACACTGTGTGTCGCGCCCGGTCCGCGGATGGCTGGCATGAGCTGGGTACAGCCGCATTTCCATGGCCGCGGCGGTCATGGTTCACGGCCTGACCTTTCCATCAATCCGACGATCTGTGCCGCCAACTTTGTTGTCAATACTGCCACGGCCCTGACCCAGAAGGTGAAGGCCGGAGAGACGGTCACATACGGTTTGACTTCCCTGCAGGGCGGAGCGGTAGGCAATGTCATCCCGGATGACTGCAAAGTCCTGGGAACCTTCCGGTTCTTCAACATGGAAGAAGGACTGAAAGCGGTGGATCTGGCCACCCGGGTCGCAAAGGACACAGCGGATATGTACGGCTGCACGGTTGATGAACTGCCGGATCTTGATAAAGTACTCCCGCCGACCATCAATGATCCGGAAGTGGCCGGTATTCTGGTCAAGGCGTTCGGGGATATGCTGCCGGCAGGTACGGTTGTTTACCATGAGCCATGGTATGCGACAGAGACTTTTGCGCAGTATCTGGTCAAGTATCCGGGTGCCTTCATGCATCTGGGCATCCGCAATGCCGAACTGGGTTCGGGAGCGGAACATCACAACACATACTTCGATGTGGATGAAGACGCGCTGCCGACCGGGGTTGCCTGCACCGTCCGCTTTGTGACGGCACTCAATGAAGACGGTTTCAAGAGATAATCCGCATTACCAATCAGACATCTGCAAAAGCTTCCGTGAGTGAATTAACCGGAAGCTTTTCTTTGTGAATATGCGGTGAATCTTTCTAATATCATCCCGTTTTGCTAGAATTAGTTTCATGAAAACAGTCATCTGGGATTATAACGGTACAATTCTTGACGATCTGGACATCTGTCTGCAGATCGAAAATGAAATGCTGAAAGAACGCAGAATGCCGGCCTGGCCGGTAGACCGGGAAACATACCTGGATCATTTTGGTTTTCCGGTTATTGATTATTACTATTACATCGGATATACGTTTG